>NZ_JBFUHV010000223.1:0-11867 GCF_056402215.1 Rhodococcus sp. P4_B6
GTTCATCTGGGGCCAGCAGCCGCGTGGACTCGCCTGGACAGACGACGATGTCGGCGGCGGTGTGGCTACCACCGCTCGGCGGATCGCGGTCCGGGTCCGGGGGATGCGCATGCCCGCTCGAGTTCGTCGAGGACCAAGTCGCCAGGTACTCGTACTCGTCGCCGAAGTCGTACCCGGGTTGTATGGCGTGCTGCGCGACGAACTCGGTGAGGTGGGGGTACTCGTCCGGCCGGAGTCGGCCCAGGATCGTCTCCGCCATCGAGGCGAGCTCCAGGAGAAACCCGCGGGCTGCTGACTACCAACACCGCGTCGTGGTGGCGCAACGTCCCGGGCGGGGATTGGCCCGCGACTCCAACAGAGCGGTGGCCCAACGATGACGTGCGTGCACTCCGCGCGCCGAGATTCTCGCCGCCGCGTGGCCGCCTACCAGTCGGACCCCATCGTCGGCGGCGAAGACGCCGTCGAGGATGTCCTCCTTGTGCGCCAGGTGCCGGTGCAGAGACATCGCCTCCACCCAGAGGGTGTCAGGACCCGGTTGCGGAGTGCAGGCGGGTGTCGCGCCCGCCTCTCCCGCGTGAGCGCCGGAGCCACGGTGGTGGCGCGGACGCGGCAGGGTCGACCGGCCCGGGCGCGCCGACCCTGAACCAGGCATCTCGACGGTCGGCGTCTGCTCGCTGCCCGACGACCGTCGGCACTATCCTGTCCGGCGGTGGCACAACGCCGCGCCGATGTCCCCGGGAGGGCAACCATGTTCGTGCTGGTGCGTCACGCGGACGCCGTCGCCAAGAAGGCGTGGCAGGGCCCGGACGTGGTCCGCCCGCTCAGCCCCCTCGGCCACCAGCAGTCCGCTCATCTCGTCGATGCCCTCGCCGATGTCGCACTGTCCGCGTTGTTCTCGAGTCCCACCGTGCGCTGTCGGCAAACCCTGCAACCCCTGGCGGTGGCGCGTGGACTGCCGATCGTCGACGATTCGCGTCTGGTCAGGGACGCCCCGGTCGGTGCGCTGCTCTCCGCGCTCGGCCGGTGCGACGACGGGACTCTCTGGTGCACGCACGGGGAGGTGTTCGACCAACTGGCTGCGGCCGCGACCGCCCACAGTGCCGCGCGCTTTCTGCCGACCGGGAAGACCGCGAAGGGTGGTCTGTGGATCGTGCACCCTGACCGCGGTCCCCGCTATGTCGGGCCGAACCCTCGAACCTGACCGGCCGATTCGGGCTCCGACCACCGCGGCCATGCCACTGGACCCGGTCGGCCAGCAGTCGGCTGGGATCCGGCGCCGCCGGCAGCCACACGGAACCCGCCACTCGCCCAAGCATGTGGCGGGCAATGGATTCCCGTCGTCACGTTCCTGCAGGTCTCGGCCACCGCTACGTCGAAGACGTCGCCAACGGCTGGGCCGCCGTCCTCCAACCGCCCAGGTGGACACCGGAGAATGACCGAACGACTGCGCCCCATCATGCGCGCCGACGAAGGAGGCGGTTGGCGTGCTCGTCGTGGCGGCGGGGCGCGGTGTATTCCGCGACGGTGGCCGCCACCGCGTCCTCCAACGGGGTGGCGTGGTCACCGAGCACACTGGTGTACGCGGTGTGGTCGACGACGTGGTCCTCGTCGAACTCGTAGAGCATCTCGGCGATCTCGCGAACCGCCGGCACCATTGACCCGACCAGACGCAATTGCCAGGCCCGGACCGGGCGCAGCCGCAACGGTGCCGCGGCGGCGAGGCCCGCGGCGATGGTGGCGAACTCGCGGGTGGTGACGGTGGTGGCGTTCGGGACGTGCCAGGCGTGCCCCCAGGTCGCCGGTGTCTCGCTCAACCGGACCAGCGCCTCACCGAAGTCGGGGACATAGGTATAGGCGTGGAGGCGGTCGGGATCGCCCACCACGTCCACCCGCTCGCCGCGGCAGAGCGGTCCGAAGAAGCGGTCGCCGACCGCGGACGCAGTGACGCCGGGCCCGAAGAAGTCCGATGCCCGCCCGGCCACGACGCGCAATCGCCCGGCCTGGTGTGCGTCGGCGAGGTCGCGCCACATCTGTGCCCGCACCCGGCCCTTGCGAGTGGTCGCGGCCAGGGGGAGCACCTCGGTGAGCGGCCCAGAAACTGGGCCGTAGCCGTAGACGTTCTCGGCCGCTACCAGCAGCGCCCCGGCCTCGGCGGCGGCGTCGACCACCCGACTCTGCAAGGCCCGGAACTCCTGCGGCCAGCGGTGATAGGCGGGTTGGGCGCACTGGAACAGCACCTCGGCTCCGGCGGTCGCGGCGGCGGCCGCGCTCGGGTCGCCGAGGTCGGCCCGCAGGCTGATCGCCCCGGGGACCGCCTGTCCGGTGCGGGTCACCACGGTGGGGGTGATCCCGCGCGCGGTGAGTGAGGAGATGACGGCGCGTCCGACCGGACCGGCACCGAGCACAACGTGTGATGTGGTGGCCATTTTTTGGTGACTCCTTCGAGGGGGCGGGCAGTAGGGCCGGCTTCTGCGATCACCGGCACGGCAGAGCCAACAGCACTTATCGACTATCGACCGAATTCCGAACAGTGTTCGACATGACGAGTGTACTGTTCCCGAACGATGTTCGGAAGATGGCGGAATTCTGGGTAGTGTGGACCGATGTCCAGTGGGAAGCCGGAGACCCGACGGGAACGGCAACGCCGCGAACTGCTGACCGAGATCGAGGCCGAGGCGCGGCGCCAGCTCACCCAGGGTGGGCCCGGAGCGGTATCCATGCGGGCGATCGCCCGCGCCGTCGGACTCGGACCTGCCTCGCTCTACACCTACTTCGGCAGCCTCGACGAGGTGTTCACCCTGCTGCTCCTCGGGAGCTACCGAAACCTGGCCGCGGCCACCATGAAAGCGGTCACCGCCTTCGACGACGCACCGCCGGCGGACCGGGCGATGATCGGGACCCTGGCATACCGGAACTGGGCCCTGACACATCGCAGCGAATTCAACCTGATCTTCTCCGACCAACTGCCCGGTTACCAGGCCCCGCCCGGCGGCCCGACCATCGCCGCACAGACCGCGGTGTTCGCACCGATCGTCGACGCCCTGGCCGACCTCGACGCCGCCGAGCTACCCGCCGACGAGCTCGCCGTCGTCTGGACGGCGTTCCACGGCGCCGCGACCCTGGAGGTCAATCACCACCTCGTCTGGGTCGACGATCCGGCCGCGGTGTACGAGCTGGCAGTGCGCCGCGCGTTCGCCGGCGCCGGTCTCCCCACCCCCGCACCGGACCTGCGGACACGATTCGAGCAGTGGGTGGCGACCGCCCACCCGTGACGTCCGAACCCAACCCGCCCGTGAGGGAATTCAAAAGCCGCCGGATCGCGGAAGGATGCCCGAGTCAAATGCGCTTGCTCGCAAGATCGGTGGCGCGCGCGGACGACAATCCCGCACGAAAACAGTCGCTTCGTCTTTTTGGGCAACACATGGCGGCAGATTCCTTCGTCGTGCTCGGGGACACCACGGTGGCTCGGCGGGTGTGTTCGTCGCTGGCGCAGCGCGGGCACGAGGCGCGCCACCTTGTCGGGCCCGACGACGAACTCCGTATTCGACCGCACCATCGGGGACCAACTGGCGCGGTTCCTGCCCCAGTGCGATGTCACCTCACCCGCGGATCTGGCCGCCCCGTCACTAGCCGGTTCGTGCATTGACCCGGCCGGTTGGCGGTCACCCTGGTCGGCCAGCGGCCGCGGGGCATCCGCGGCGTCGGTGCGGTGCTCGACGAGGTCCCGGTCACCCTCCGGGCGCCACGCCCGTGGCGCACCTGGCCGATGCAGGTGGCCGGCCTGTGGGGCTCGCACGAGACCGGCACCCGGATCCTGCTGGCCGGGTTGCTCGGGCTCGCCGCCGTGCTGGTCGGGGACTGGGCGTGGCTGATGTCGGGACCAGCCGACCCGCCCGCCTTCCGGTGGAGAGAAGACTGGTCTCATGACCGGTCACAGGCGGTGGACGCCACTGCCGCCGCATCGCACACCGACGCCACCATCAGCGGAGGATTTGTACGACGACCTGCGAGAACGACTGCCCGCGGAGCTGCGTGATCAACCCGACGATAAGATCCCGCAGCTCTGGGCGGCGTGGTCCGAGGCGAGATCCGGGTACGACGCCGCTCACCTCATCCGAACCTTCCAGCTCGCCCCGACGCTCGCACATCGCCTCATCGACCTCGCACACGAGCGTCAATCCTGACCCAGGCGCAACAGCGAAACGGTCCGGCGCCTGCGAATGGGTGGCAGCCGATGGCGCCACACCGCGGTTCGACAGTCCCGTCACCCGAGTCGGCATATCAGAACTCACCGCGTTCCGGTCAATGCGCCAGTCGACGAATCCCCAAGGAGCACATCGTCCTGCTCGGCCGGTCATCGCCAGAGGGGGCGTGCCGCCTTGCGTGCCGCCCGCCACTGACCGTCCAGGCGTTCGGCCTGCTCGTCGCCGATCCGCAGTTCCTGTTGATAGAGGATGCCGAGCCCGAAACTCGACTGTGCGGTGTGATCGCGGGCGGTGAGGATACCGAGGAGCCGCTCCCGCGCCACCGCCGAATCCTGAAATTCGCCGAGGACGTCCTGGAAGTCGTTGAAGTGGCCCAGTGCACGTTTCGTCCTCTTCGGGGCGAGGGGGCGGATCACCTCCATCGCGTAGCGCATCCGCTTCGCGCCCTTGCGGGCGCGGTGGATCCGCTCGTCACGCTCGGTGCGCGAGCCGCTGTCACTCACCTTGTCGACCCGTTTGGACACCTTGGTGGCCAGTTGTTTCAGCGTCCGCACGAGGTCCGCCGCCGTCGCGTTCCCGGTCGCTGCGCCTGTGGCCGGTGCGTGCGTCGACGGGCCTGGTCGGGATCTCGCGGCGAGTTCGTCGACGATTCCGTTCAGCGAATCGAGGAGCGCACGATAGCGGTCCGAATCGAGTGCACCGAGCGCCGAGTTCCGAGCCACCTGGGCCTGTTCGGCGAAGTACTCGTTCACGCGGGCGTACACGGATTCCTGTCCGGGTAGGGCCGCCGACTCGGTGATCCGGGTGATGATTCGCTGCCACTGAACCTCGACATCGCGCGCCTCACTCAGTCGTCGGCCGAGCCATCGCAGGTCCAGGACGAGCGGCTGCGCTGCCTCGGTGAGTCCGAGCCCGGGGGCGTATGCCTGTAAGGCGCTGCGGGCGCGTCGCGCCGCCTTGCGCATGTCGTGGATCGCCTCCGGCTCGTCACGCCGGACGGCGCTGTCGGCGACGCCGAGATTGTGGATCTCCCGCTGCAGGTACCGGCGGAGGAAGTCTCCGGGTTCGCTGGACTTGCGACTGCGTCGTTCCTCGACGGCGGGGGCCTGTGTGGTGCTCATCGGAGCCCTCCTCGGTGGTCGGCGAACCCCATGACTCCACTGTCCCACCACGCCGAGCGCGTGGGTGTGAGTCGACCAATAATCTTCGATATCACCGCTGGTCAAGACCGTTACCTGCGGCGACACGCCGACGATTGCGGGTGTCACCCATCATCTGCATCCCCCGCAAAGTGCTACGGTGGTCGGCGTGCCCAAATCGACCACCCCTCCCGACGCGTTGCTGCGCAGCGCAGCATTCGTCGTTGCCGACCTCCATCGGGTGGGGCGTGTGCAGCTCGATTCTGCGCTGGCCGATGAGGGGTTATCCCTTCGAATGCATTGGATCCTTGCGTGCCTGAAGCAGGAGGGTGAACTCACCCAACGTCAGGTGTGCGACGTTCTCGCCGTCGACCGCAGCGACATGGTGCGCCTGGTCGACGGCCTGGAGAAACGAGGCTTCGTGGTGCGAAGAAAACACGCCAAGGACCGGCGAAAGCAGCTGCTCTCGCTGACCGAGGACGGCGAGCAGACGGTGGCGCGGACCGAAGAATTGGTCGACGGCGCCACCGACACAGTGTTCGCCGATCTCACGGTGAAGGAACGCCGGACCCTGCATCGGCTCGCGCTGCGCGCCCTGGGCCATCCGAAGGAACTCGCCGACATCGGCGCCTGACGCCTGACGCCGACGCGACCTCCGTCGCCCGCGCCACTGTCGCTCATCGATCTCGGGTTCCTGGCCCCGGCCTGCCCACCTCAGACCCCGGCGTGCCCACCCCAGAGAGGAACAACGGTTCTCCATGTCCGTCTCACTCAGAGAACGGCTCCTTCCCGCCGAATTCACCCGCGGTGATCTCGCGGCCCCGCCCCGCACCCTGCTCGACATCCTCGAGGCGACCGCCCGTCGGTACCCGGACGCGCCCGCGATCGACGACGGCGATGCCACCGTGACGTATGCGGAGTTGATCGTGCAGGTACGCGAGGGTGCGCGCCGGCTGGCGGGCCGCGGGGTGCGGGCCGGCGACCGGGTGGGCATCCGGATGCCCTCGGGTTCGCGGGAGCTGTATCTGGCGATCCTGTCCACGCTGGCCGCGGGCGCCGCGTACGTCCCAGTGGACGCCGACGACCCGGACGAGCGGGCCGAGTTGGTGTTCGGTCAGGCGCGGGTCAAGACGATCGTCACCGCGGAAGGCGCCCAGGCCTTGGCGTCGGTGCCGGCCGAGGTGTGTGTCCCGACGCCGGATGACGACGCCTGGATCATCTTCACCTCCGGCTCCACCGGCACCCCGAAGGGGGTCGCCGTCTCACACCGCAACGCCGCCGCCTTCGTCGACGCGGAGGCCCGCCTGTTCCTGCAGGGCGCCCCGCTCGGCCCCGGCGACCGGGTCCTCGCCGGTCTCTCGGTGGCCTTCGATGCCTCCTGTGAGGAGATGTGGCTGGCGTGGCGGCACGGGGCCTGCCTGGTCCCGGCGCCGCGGTCGCTGGTGCGCAGCGGCATGGATCTCGGTCCGTGGCTGATCTCCCGCGAGATCAGCGTGGTCTCCACCGTGCCCACGCTGGCGGCGTTGTGGCCCGCGGAGGCGCTGGAATCGGTGCGGCTGTTGATCTTCGGCGGCGAGGCCTGCCCACCCGAACTGGCCGCGCGCCTGGCGGTGCCGGGCCGGGAGGTGTGGAACACCTACGGTCCCACCGAGGCCACCGTCGTTGCCTGCGCCGCGCCGTTGACCGGGACCGGACCGGTCCGGATCGGACTGCCCCTCGACGGCTGGGACCTGGCCGTCGTCGACGCCGACGGCCACCCGGTCGCCGAGGGTGAGGTCGGTGAGCTGGTGATCGGCGGGGTCGGGCTGGCTCGCTACCTCGACCCCGCCAAGGACGCGGAGAAGTACGCGCCGATGCCGACCCTGGGCTGGGACCGCGCGTACCGCAGCGGCGACCTGGTGCGGCTGGACCGCGCCGGGCTGCTGTTCCAGGGCCGCGCCGACGACCAGGTCAAGATCGGTGGCAGGCGCATCGAGCTCGGCGAGGTGGACGCGGCGCTGCAGTCGTTGCCCGGGGTCGCCGGGGCCGCTGCCGCAGTCCGCACCACCGCCTCGGGCAGCGCGCTGCTCGTCGGATACCTCGCCGCACCGAAGGACTTCGATGTTGACGAGGCCAGGGCCCTGCTGGCCGGACAGCTTCCGGCCGCACTGGTGCCCCGCCTGGCCGTGCTCGACGAGCTGCCCACCCGCACCTCCGGCAAGGTGGATCGGAATGCACTGCCCTGGCCGCTGCCGGGTACCGGCCCGCACGAGGCCGCCGCGGCGGAGCTGGAGGGCACCGCGGCCTGGGTCGCCGAGTTGTGGGCCCGGATTCTCGGCGCGCGGGTGGGTGGGCCCGACGACGACTTCTTCGCGATCGGCGGGGGCTCGCTCAGCGCCGCCCAACTGGTCAGTGCCCTGCGGGAACGGTTCCCCGAGGTCACCGTCGCCCAGCTGTACGACCACCCGCGGCTGGGATCGCTGGCCGAGTTCCTCGACGACCTGGCCCCTGCGTCAGTGGTCGAAGCGCGCACAGTCACCCCCACATCGCGCCGCGCCCAGTGGGCGCAGCTCGCACTGTCCGTGCCACTGAGCACCCTGACCGGACTGCAGTGGGTCACCTGGTTGGCGCTCGCGAACAACATCGCGGCACGGTTCGTCGACCTCCCCTGGGCACCGACGCTGCCCTGGCCGGCGGTGGCGGCGATGTTCCTGCTGTTCATCACCCCGCTCGGCCGAATGACCATTTCCGTGCTCGGAGCCCGCATCCTGCTGCGGACGCTCACACCGGGCACCTACCCCCGTGGCGGCTCGGTGCATCTGCGACTGTGGCTGGCCGAACGCCTTGTCGAGGCCAGCGGCGCCGCGAACCTGTCCGGTGCACCGTGGATGATCTACTACGCCCGCGCGCTGGGCGCGAAGATCGGCCGCGGCATCGACCTGCACACCCTGCCCCCGGTCACCGGGATGCTCGAACTCGGTGACGGCTGTTCCGTCGAACCGGAGACCGACCTGTCCGGTTATTGGCTCGACGGCGACGTCCTGCGCGTCGGGTCGATCAGTATCGGCGAACGCGCGACGGTCGGCGCCCGGTCGACACTGTTTCCCGGGGCCACGATCGGGCGCGACGCCGAGATCGCCCCCGGGTCCGCGGTGCTCGGCAAGGTCAAGGCCGGTCAGCGCTGGGCCGGATCACCCGCCGCCAAGGTCGGCAAGGCCCGCCACCGGTGGCCGGCGCAGCGTCCCGAGCCCGCGACCCGATGGGTGCCGGTCTACGGACTCACCTCGCTGGCGCTGTCCGCGATGCCGCTGATCGCACTGGGCTGCGGGTTGGCGTTGCTCGGCTGGTGGATCCGCGGCGCCGAAACCGTCGGTGCCGCCGCCGCCGCGGCGCTGCCAATGCTTCCCGCCGCCACCCTGCTCGCACTCATCGTGTTCGCCGCCCTGACCGTCCTCGCCGTCCGGTTGCTCGGCATCGGCCTGCGCGAGGGATATCACCCGGTGCGCAGCCGCATCGGGTGGCAGGTCTGGGCCACCGAGCGTCTGATGGACGCCGCCCGCACCTTCCTGTTCCCGCTCTATGCGAGCATGCTGACCCCCGGCTGGCTGCGCCTGCTGGGCGCGAAGATCGGGAAGAACGTCGAGGCCTCCACCGTCCTGCTCGTGCCGAAGTTCACCACCGTCGCCGACGGCGCATTCCTCGCGGACGACACCATGATCGCCGCCTACGAACTCGGCGGCGGGTGGCTGCGGATCGAGCGGGCCAAGGTCGGCAAACGCGCCTTCCTCGGCAACTCCGGCATGACCGGGCCCGGACGCCGGGTACCGAAGAACGGTCTGGTCGCGGTGCTGTCCGCCGCGCCGAACAAGTCGAAGCCCGGCTCGTCCTGGCTGGGCAGCCCGCCGGTGCGACTGCGGCGGGCCGCGAACGAGACGGACGCCGCCCGCACCTTCGCGCCGCCGCTGCGGCTCAAGATCGCCCGCGCCGCCGTCGAGACATGCCGGTTGATCCCGGTCGTGATCAGCTTCGGAATCGGGCTCGGCGTGCTGTTCGGGCTCGAGGCGTTGGCCGGTACCTTCGGCTACCTCGCCGCGGCCGCGCTCGGCAGTGTCGTCCTCATCCTCGCCGGTGCGGTAGCCGCCGCGGTGTCGGTGGCCGCGAAGTGGGTCCTCGTCGGACGCATCGAGGCGATCGAGCATCCGCTGTGGAGCTCGTTCGTGTGGCGCAACGAAGTCTGCGACGCCTTCGTCGAGACGGTCGCCGCACCCTGGTTCGCACGGGCAGCCACCGGCACCGCCGCACTGAACACCTGGCTGCGGGCCATGGGCTCCCACCTCGGACGCGGCGTGTGGTGCGAAACCTATTGGCTCCCCGAGGCCGATCTGGTGCACCTCGGCGACGGCGCCACCGTCAACCGGGGCAGCGTCGTGCAGACCCACCTGTTCCACGACCGCATCATGAGCCTGGACACCGTCACCCTCGGCGCGGGCGCCACCCTCGGACCGCACTGCGTCGCCCTTCCCGCCGCCTCCCTCGGCGACGGCGCCACCGTCGGCCCCGCCTCACTGGTAATGCGCGGCGACACCGTCCCACCGTCCACCCGCTGGCAGGGCAACCCCATCGCACCCGCGACCTGACCGACCCACGTACGGCAGGAGTCAACCACCCCAGGCGAGCTCCTGCGCTGGGTAACGACGTTCGTGTACACGGACAGCTCGGAGCCGCTCGGCGACGTGGGTCGGCGGGGTCGGCATCGTGTGTTCCTACCAATCGTGTTCCTACCAAAGGACTCGACATGAACACACCGGCAAGTCGAGGGGTGGTGGTCGGTGTCGACGGATCACCGGCCGCCCGTAGAGCTGCTGCATGGGCAGCGGCACTCGCCTCCCGCACCGGGACACCGCTGCGGGTCGTGCACACCCTCCCGGAGGCCCTCTACCTGATGACCGATGTCGCGGTCATGGGGCAGGGGCCCGCCATCGCTCAACACCGCAAGGCCGGTGAAAAGGTTCTCGATGAAGCGTCCACCGAAGTGCGCCTCCGATTCCCCGAACTCGACGTGCACTCCGACCTGGTGCCCGGCCCGACCGCTCCGGCGCTGGCGGCAGCAGGTGCGACCGCGGGGATGATCGTGCTCGGTGCCGGCAGCCCACCGGGTGTGGGGGCACTGACGGCGGGATCGACCGCCATCGCACTCGCCAGGCATGGCACCTGCCCGATCACGGTGTGCCGCCAACAGTCCGAGATGTTCCCGGATCGGCGGCCGGTCGTCGTCGGCATCGATGACAGTGATTCCAGCGCCGCCGCCGTGTTCGCTGCCTTCGAGTTCGCGCACCTGTTCGGGGCACCCGTGGTCGCCGTCCATGCGTGGTCGCCCCGGCACGCGGCCGGGAACGTGACCATCCCATTCCTGGTGGACCGGGATGCCCTCGAGGAATCCGAACATGATGTGCTGGCCACACACCTCGCCGAGGTAAGGGAGCGGTACCCCGGCGTCGCTGTCACCGAGGTGGTCGAGCCGACGACTCCGGCCCGGTTGATCCTCGATCGGGCCACCGACGCGCAACTGATTGTCGTCGGCAGCCACGGCCACGGTCGTCTCGCCGGCGCAATCCTCGGATCGGTGAGCCACCATCTCCTGCACCACAGCCCGTGCCCGATCATGATCCACCGCGCACGACACCACTCGAATGTGAGGAGTGGCTGTTAGCACTGGATCAGTCGTCGTACGAGCAGGTGATTGCCGCACTCGAGTTACTCGCGGACCGCAGCTCTGCCGGCCTCTGGTCGATACGGTGAAGGCATCAGGTCACATGAACATGAAGGAACTCAGTCCGGGGTCGAGTGGCCGCTCGGAGCTGCAGGTGTTGTTCGCGGTCGACCCCGAACTGAAGGCGATCCTGCCGGTCGCCGGCAACAAGGCCGGGAAAACCTGCCCGGCGCCCACGGCGCCGACTCGGCCGGGATCCCCACACCCCCAGATCGTGGCCCCGCAGAGGTTCGGTGACGAACGCGATGTTCGGGATCAGGACCACCTCGGTGACGACGGTCAGTGTTCTCGAACTGTTCCTCGACCTGCTCCGCGAGTTGATTACCGTCGAACAACCCGGCAAGCATCTCGTGATCGCCGTCGAATTGATCCAGGCGCCTTGCCAACGGACCGGGCAGCCGACAGGGCACCTTTTCCGCTCGCGGGCACTCGGCGACATACGGTCTCACCCCCGGATCGACGGTTTGGTATGACGATTCTTCTACAGGACGGATGTGGGCGGAGGGTGGATGATCGAGGAGTGAGCAACGGCGACGCACCCGATCAGAACACCGACATCAATGTGGAGACCGGTGGACGCGACGGTCGCGTCCTCGCGCCACCGCCGACCATTCCCGGGGCGCCGCCAGCCGCGACCAGCGCAGTGCCGAGTGCGCTCGCCGACGGGCTCCCCGAAAATCGCTACTTGAACCGTGAACTCAGTTGGCTCGATTTCAATTCACGGGTGCTCGCACTCGCCGAGGACACGTCGCTGCCGCTGCTCGAGCGCGCCAA
>NZ_JBFUHV010000224.1:0-11855 GCF_056402215.1 Rhodococcus sp. P4_B6
CATATCGGGTTACCGGCCAGCTTAGGTKCCGGCGTGGGCGGAGGTTGTGGTGTCCATCGCGCGCTGCAGGCGGTCATCCGGTCCGGCCACGCCGTCTTGTCCACCGTCACACCGTGGCGAGTTCATTGCGGCGACATGTCCGTGCTTCCCGATGCCACGGCGTGGGCGCCCAGCGCATACCGAGTACGAGTCATGGCTCGGGACGGTTAAAGAAGCCGAACTGGTCCCTTGTCCTTATCAGCCACCGAGAGGGCCTGGCCCGAGGTCCTCTTGACTCAGTTCGGTGCAGTAGGCCGGTGTTCCCGGTTGTTGGCGCCACGATTCGGCCAGAACGGCAGCATCGATCGGTTCGAAGCCCGTATCGTCGACAAGCTGCATGACCGTCCTACGCGCCTCGGCTGAATCAGCGGCAAACAGGGATCGCGATACGGCCAGGTGTTCCGGCAGGACGTCCCTTGGTCTGCCGAGTTGCGGCCTTGAGCCGGGTTTCATGCCTTCGCGATCTACCGGCCGAGCTGCTCTTCATTCCACAGGCTCTCGACCCCGCCTTGTTGTCTAACGGCGAGGTTCCCGCCGCCCAGCGTCACGACATGTTCACTCGCTGGATGCACACGGTGCGCGGCGGCACATCCACGATGCGCTACGGGATCGGTGCGGTGTGCGGACCGGCCGCCCGCTGCTGTCGGCTGTCGGCTGTCGGCGGCGATCATCGACTCGCAACCGTGCACGGCGCCGAATTGAGCCCGCACCTGCAGAGGATGGGATTGTGGGAAGGGAACAAATGGTCGCAAACGCCGGATTACGGTGGAGTCACTGGCCTCGCGGATGGACTGCTTTCACCACCGTCTATCTGCGTGCCTTGACCAGTCCCATCGAGGAAACCTGTGTCGGGATCGTTGGCCTCGAGTACTGATCGAGGTGGGCGGGATTGTGTGCTGTTCTGGTAGAACTTCTCCATCGCACATCGGCCGTACGGTGCGGCAGCTCCGCGGATGGGGCTCGGGTCCTGGTGAGAACGTGTCGGGGATATCCTGAAGGCGCGTCATCGAGAGGATGCGGATGCTGCATCGTACAAAGTTGCCGACAGGTCGAGCGTAAACGAACGATGGTCGAAGGTGATCCGCTCGAGACTCAGCGCGCCCCGGCCCCCGCGGTGGTGGCGGAGTTGCACGCTGCCGGATTCGAGGATGTGCATGAAGTCGGGCGTGGTGGATTCGGCATCGTGTATCGCGGTGTCGAGACTCTGCTGGACCGCACCGTCGCGGTGAAGGTTCTCACCGCAGACCTCGACGACGACAACCGGGCGCGCTTTCTTCGCGAGCAACAGGCACTGGGACGCCTCACCGGCCACCCGAACATCGTGGGCGTCCTCCATGCCGGCACCACCAACAGCGAGCGACCTTTCATCGTGATGCAGTACCACCCGCGGGACTCTCTGGAAAACCAGGTTCGCCGGCAAGGGCCAATGGGATTGGCTGAAACGTTGCATCTCGGGGTGAAGTTGGCAGGCGCGTTGGAGACCGCTCACCAACTCGGCATCCTTCATCGTGACGTAAAACCGGGGAACATTCTGTTCACCGATTACGGGGAGCCCGCGCTGGCCGATTTCGGGATCGCTCACATCGCCAACGGGTTCAAGACTGCAACCGGGGTTGTGACCGGATCCCCGGCGTTCACTGCCCCCGAGGTGCTCAGCGGTGATGCCCCCAGCGTGGCGTCCGATGTCTACGGTCTCGGAGCCACCCTGTTCTGTGCGATTACCGGCCACGCCGCCTTCGAACGCCACAGCGGTGAACAAGTGGTCGCACAGTTCCTCCGGATCACCACCCAACCTGTTCCCGATCTGCGCGAACAGGGCATCCCGGATGATGTGAGCGACCTGATTGAACGGTCGATGTCTCCAGAACCGCGCGCACGTCCGCACAGCGCCGTCGAGTTCGGCAACGAACTCCGCCAGGTCCAGTTCGATCACGGCTTCCCTGTCGAGGAGATGGCCCTGCTCGCCGGACCTGGCGAGTCCCGACCGGGTCCGGAACCGCGTGCGGCACAGTTCAGCGCTGCGGGTCAGCGCACGCCCCGGTCGCAGCCAGCCACGCGAGGCGCGGGAAACCTGCCCCTCGAACTGACCAGCTTTGTCGGGCGGCGGCGGGAAATAGCCGACACGAAGAAGATGTTGTCGTCCTCGCGGCTGGTGACGCTCACAGGAATCGGTGGCGTCGGAAAAACCCGTCTGGCACTACGGGTGGCTGAGGATGTCCGCCGAGGTTTCGGTGATGGTGTGTGTTTTGCCGAGTTGGATGAGTTGCGCGACGAATCGTTACTGGTCGATGTGGTGGCAGCAGCTCTGGGCGTGCGGGATCGGTCATCACGCCCGCTCGAACACGCGGTGGCAGAATTCCTCACATCCCGCCGCCTCCTGCTCGTGCTGGACAACTGCGAGCATCTGGTCGGAGAAGCCGCTGGGCTGGTGGAAAGGTTGCTGCGCGCCTGCCCGGAACTACACGTCTTGACTACGAGCCGCGAACCGCTCGGCATCGGCGGGGAAGCCGTCCTGCGGGTTCCCCCGCTCACAATCCCCTCCCCCGACCGTCAACCGTCCCTTCGGGGCCTGCCCGGGTACGACGCCGTGACGTTGTTCGCAGAACGAGCAGCCACCGCGGTGCCCGGATTCGAACTCACCGAGGACAACCGGCTCACGGTGGCGCGGATCTGCCACAAGCTCGACGGCCTACCGCTGCCGATCGAGTTGGCGGCTGCCCGGCTGCGCGCCATGTCCGCCGATCAGATCCTGGATCGGTTGACCGATCGGTACGCACTGCTCACCCTGGGTAGTCGCGGGGCGCCGACACGACAACAGACGCTTCGGTTGTCGATGGATTGGAGTTACGAGCTGTGCACAGCCAAGGAACAGCGAGTGTGGGCGCGTCTGTCAGTGTTCGCCGGTAGTTTCGAACTGGACGCAGCGGAAGACGTGTGCGCCGACGATCTGCCGCCGAGTGATCTGCTCGATGAGGTGACCTCGCTGGTCGACAAGTCGATCCTGATCCGGGAGGACGCTGGCGCTGTGGTGCGCTTCCGGATGCTCGAGACCCTACGCGACTACGGCCACGAGAAGTTGGAGCAAGCTGGCGACTACGCTAACTTTCGCCGACGGCATCGGGACTGGTATCAGCAGTTGGCGCTCGATGCCGCGGCCGGGTGGATCAGTCCCCGACAGCTGGACTGGATCGGCCGCCTCGAACGCGAACAGCCGAACCTGCGGGAAGCGATGGAGTTCGCCTTGTCGGAAGAGGACGACGCAGAAGTCGATTCCGGTGTCCGGATCGCCACCGCCCTCTACTCCTTCTGGCTAGCCCGTTCGCTCTTCAGCGAAGGCCGGCGCTGGCTTGATCGCGCCCTGGCCAGACAGCCCGCGCAGCCAACGGTGGAACGAGCCAAAGCCCTGTATGCCAACAGCGCTCTCGCCGGGATGCAGGGCGACCTGGCGGCGGAAACCGCCCTCGTCGAGCAGGGACGGGCGTTGGCCGAGCAGACGGCCGATCCGACCGTGCACGCACTCGCCACCCACGCGACCGGAACCCTGGCGCTCTTTGGTGGTGACCCCGCCCGCGCGTGCAAATACCTGAACGAGGCACTTGCATCCATCGACACCCACGACGACGCCGCCCTCGAGGTCAGAATCAACGCGTTGCTAGCGCTCGGGTGGGCCTACCTGCTACAAGCAAACGCACCCCGGGCCCTGGCCTGCATTGACCAAGCACTCGCCATTACACAAACGCATGGCGAATCTGTGTACCAGTCGTTTGCGTTGTGGGCCCTGGGCGTTGCTGCGTGGCGGCAGAGTCAAAGCGATCGAGCGGTGCGAATATTGGAACAGGGCCTGACGTTGAGCCGACAAGTGGATGACCCGATCCTGGCAGCAACGTGTCTGGAGGCGCTGGCATGGGCCTGCGATGAGAACAACGCGCAGCGCGCCGCAATGCTGATGGGCGCCGCCGAGACGCTGGGACAGTCGGTAGGCAGTTCAACGGCGATATTCCCCGCCCTTGTCATCTACCACGAGGAGTGTGTGCGGCGGACTCGCCAGGCACTCGGTCAGCGTGCATTCGAGAAGGCCTACAGGGACGGTGGTCTCCTGAGCTTCGACGCTGCCGCCATCTACGCCCTAGGAGAGCAACCAAAATCCTCTGTGCAGGAGTCTGATTCAACTGAAGCGCTGACCAAACGCGAGCGACAGGTCGCAGACTTGGTCGCCGAGGGCCTGACCAACAAGGCGATCGCAAACCGTCTGGTGATATCCCAACGCACCGTCCAAGGCCATGTCGAACATATTCTCACGAAACTCGGGTTCAACTCACGCACGCAGATCGCTGCGTGGATAGTGGAACGGACCCGCAGCCCTAGGTAGTTAGTACTTCAACGACAGTTTGTGATGTCGGCGTTTGTAGTGACAGGCGCGGGCTTTGACCTGGCTGGCGCGGCGCCAGTTCAACCGGTGCCAGACGTGGACGAGGGCATGTCGTACCGGACAGGCGACGCGGTTAAACAATCGCCGTATCTCGTTGATGGTCAGAGGTATTAGATCTCGGGCACCGGCTGGAGATCCCCTTTTGAGCGCCGCGGCGCAGGATCATCAGGAAGGCGGCCGCGGCCATCGACAAGGTGATGTGCCGGTACCAGGCCGACTCACGGACCGGGTTATCGAGGCCGGTCTCGTTCTTGGTGGTCTGAAAGCACGGTGGCCTTCGTGGCCGGCGGTGCCATCAAGGATCGGGCGTGGTCGACGTCGGTGTTGGTCGGGTCGGGTCGAGCCAGTCCGCCCAGTTCTCCGGGGCGACGCTCATCGGCATCCGATCGTGGATATGTCCCACATCGTCGGTCGAGTTGGTTGTGATCACGCAAAATGTGATCAGCCAGGCGTCCGGATCGTTGTCGGGGACGTCGGGGTTGCGCCAGAAGTCGAAGATGCCGGCCAACGGGAGAATGTCGCTCTCGGCCGGGTGGATTCTCTGCGCCAGTCGTGTTCGCTCGGTGCAGAGGATTCATGGCCTGCGGGTGCTGCCGGTCAGGCGTCACCGTTGCGGCTCCGGCCGGTCGGAGGGCGGTGCCCACCGTCGGGTGGTATCGCTGCGCCAGCCGGTTAGTGGCTGAGCGTGCCCAGGACCGGTGTCCATTCGATGATCCTGTGGGCGGCACGAGTCCGTGGGCGACGAAGGGGTCATGGGTGAAGAGTCCTTCGACGATCTCGGCGGTGTCGGCGGCGACGACGATGAATGCGCCCGAGTCGTCGGCGTAGGGGCCGGAGACGATCACGGTCTTCTGTTCGACAAGGTCGGCGAGCCAGTCTCGATGTGCGGTGCGGTGATCATCGCGTCCTGCATCGGTGACGGCGGAGTAGGTGTATTCGACGACGAAGAGGGGCATGTTCTCGCTTTCTCGGTGGGTGGGTGCCGTGAGGGGACGCGTGGCGATAGTGGATCCGTTTACAGCAGTTCGGGATCGGGGCGGTCGTTTGCCCGGGGGTGGGTGGCTGTGGGAGATGGTCAACCGTCGGGGCACGGGAGGCCGGCCGTCGCTATGGCGTGGGGTAGGCGTGCGTCCGGGTGGCCGGGGGATGCGGAACCGGCGGTCGGCCCTCGGTGGTGCCGCCCCAGATTCCGAAGGGTTCGCCGACGACCAGGGCGTGGGTGCGGCATTGGGCGAGCACCGGGCAGGTTCGACAGAATCGTTTGGCTGCCCGTTCGCGGCCCCGTCGACCGTGATGGGTTTCGCCTTCTTGGGGGAAGAACAGGTCTGTTTCGACCTGTCGGCAGGTGGCGCGAAGTTGCCAGTCCCACAAGTCGGTCCGCTGTGCATACAGGTGGGTCGAAAGGGTAGAGGACGACATGCGGCGCTACCTCGCATCATGAGGATCAGCAGTGGCTGCACAGACGCTGTGCACTGCAGGGTGGGCGGCGTTCATGGCGAGAGAACTCCGAACGCCGTGGCCAGCCGGGCGATCTTCTGGGCGCGACCCAGACGGGGCAGGTCGCTGCCGTCGCGGAGGATGCGGCCTCGGGCTTCGAAGTCGGCGAGGAAGTCCCGCGCCCAGGTGGCGTCGTCGGTGGTGGGGCTGATGGCGGCGTTGACGACGGGCACGTGGTCGACGGCCAGGCACAGCTTGCCGGTCAGCCCGAGGGTGACCGCAAGCGTGCATTTCTCGTGCAGGACGGTGTGGTCGTTGCTGACGGTGGGGCCGTCGATCGGGCCGGGGAGGTTGCCGAGTCGGCTGGCGATGACCAGGCGTGAGCGCGGGTAGGCCATGGCGAGGTCGTCGGCGGCGGTGCCGGTGTCGCGCCGGTAGTCGCCGCTGCCGAAGGCCAGGCGGAAGGCACCTCGAGCCCGTGCGATCTGTGGGGCTTCCTCGATGCCCAGGGCGGACTCGATCAGTGCGAGCACCGGGGTCACGCCGCCGAGACGGTCGAAGGTTTCGGTCACGTGCTCAGCGGACTCGGCCTTGGCGAGCATCACCCCGGCCAGGCCGGGAAGGCCCCTCAAAGTGTCGACGTCGTCGGACCAGAACGGGGTCGAGTGGTCGTTGATCCGGACCCACGCCGAACGTTCTTCCAGCCATCGGGCGACGTCGGCGCGGGCGGTGGGTTTCGCGGTGGGGTCGACGGCGTCTTCGATGTCGAGCACGATTTGGTCGGCGCAGGACTGGTGCGCGGTATCGAAGGTGTCGGTCCGGGTGGCGTTGACCAGCAGCCAGGTCCGGGCGATCTCGGCGTCGACGGTGCGGGGAGGTGTCGAGAGTTGCTCTGTCACGGGTGTTCTACCTTTCTCGGGCGAGTCGGGGTACGTATGGGTCAGAGGTGGTCGACGGGGTGTGTTGGTTCGCGGCCGGCGAGGACGTCGATCACGGCCTGGGCGGCGGCGAGGCCAGCTCGATTGCGGGCCTCGACCGTCTGACCTGCCAGGTGTGAGGTGATGAGCACGTTGTCGAGGCCGCGGAGCCGGCTGTCGGTGGGTAGGGGTTCTTGGGCGACGACGTCGAGTGCGGCGCCGGCGATGTCCCCGGATTCGAGGGCGTCGGCGAGGGCGTCCTCGTCGACCAGGCTGCCACGGGCGGTGTTGATCAGGATCGCGGTGTTCTTCATCGCCTGCAGGCGTTCGCGGTCGATCAGGTGCCCGGCCTGGGCGGCGGCGCGGGTGTGCAGCGACAGGTAGTCCGCGGTGGCGGTGACGGTGTCGAGGTCGACGAACTCGATGCCCGGGTTGTCGGTGGGGTGTGCGGTGTGCACGGCCACCGACATTCCGAACGCCAGGCCGAGTTGGGCCACCGCCCGGCCGCTGGGTCCATAGCCGATGACACCGAGTGTCGATCCGCGCAATTCGCGGCCGGCGTCACGGGGCCAGCGGCCGTCCCGGACTCCGCCGAGGACGGCGGGAAGTTTGCGGGCGGTCGTCAGGATCAGGGCGATCGTCATTTCGGCGACGGCGTCGTGGTTGACGCCGGGGGTGTTGCACACCCGGATGCCGTGGCGGGCGGCTGCCGCGAGATCGACGGAGTCGTAGCCGACGCCGCTGCGGGCGATGACTTTCAGGGACGTGGCGGTTTCGAGCATGTCGGCGGTGACCGGTTCGCTCGCGATGACGGCTCCGTCGATTCCGTCGAACAACGCCAACGCTTCCGCGCGGCTGCGGGCACCGCGAGCGGGTGCGTAGGTCACCTCGTGTCCGTGCCGGCGCAGAAGGTCGTCGATGTCGTCACCGGGACCGAGGTAGTCGGTGGTCACCAGAACGCGTGACATACAGGTCATTTCCTCTCGAGTTCGTGTGTGTTGCGGCCGAATGCGGCAGGGCGAGGTGGCCGCGTCGCCGCGGCCACCTCGCCCTGTCATGTCAGCACTGTTGGTTACTTTCCGGCTTCTTCGTGCTTGCCGGGCCCGGCACCGAGCGCTGCTCGTGCCTTCTCTGCGTCGAAGTCGTTCTCCCACTTGCCGATCACGATGGTGGCCATCGCGTTGCCGAGAACGTTGATGAAGACCCTGCCCTCGTTGAGGATGCGGTCGACACCGACGATCAGGGCGAGTGCGGCGAGGGGGACGTGGCCGACGGCGGTGATCGTGCTGGCGAGGACGATGAACGCTCCGCCTGCGATGCCGGCGGTTCCCTTGCTGGTCAGCATCATGACTCCGACCATGATCAGCTGTTGCTGCCAGGACAGGTCGATTCCGACTGCCTGGGCGAGGAACAGTGAGGCCATCGTGAGGTAGACCGCGGATCCGTCGAGGTTGAACGAGAACCCGGACGGGATCACGATGCCGACGACCGGCTTGCCGACACCGAGGTCCTCGAGTTTGCGGACCAGTTGCGGCAGCACCGCCTCGCTCGAGCAGGTGCTCAGGGCGACCAGGAGTTCGGCCTTGAGGTAGCGCATCAGCGAGAACAGGCCGACACCGCAGGCTCGGCTGATGACCCCCAGCACCACGATGACGTACACGACGCAGGTGCCGGTGAACAGCAGGATCAGGTAGCCGAGCTGCTGCAGGCTCTCGGCGCCGTATTTGGCGACGACCGAGGCCAGGGCGCCGAAGGTGCCGATCGGGGCCAGTCGCATAACCCAGCCGACGATCTTGAACACCACGGACGTCAGCGCCGAGATGCCGTCGTTGATCGGTGCGGCCTTCTCGCCGGAGACGTTGAGGGCGCAGCCGAACACGATCGAGACCAGCAGTGCGGCAAGGATTTCGTTGCCGGTGACGGCACCGAACAGGTTGGTCGGGATGATGCGGTCGATGAAGTCGACCGCGCCGTGGGCCTGGCCGGCGCCGGGGATGCTCTCGGTGTCGAGCTCGGCGAGGTTGATGTTCATGCCCGCGCCCGGTTTGAAGACGTTGGCCACGACCAGCCCGATGAGCATCGACAGCAGCGACAGGACCATGAAGTAGCCGAGCGCCTTGGCACCGATCCGGCCGGCTTTCCGGAGGCTGTCCATCGACGAAATGCTCTGTGTGACCACACAGAACACGACCGGGACGACGATCATCTTGACGATGCTGATGAACCAGTCGTTCAACGGGCTGAGCGCGGCGCCGACGTCCGGGAGCAGGACGCCGACCGTGATTCCGAGGACCGCCCCCAGCAGCACTTGGAACCACAACTCGCGCATCAGCCGGCTGAGCCGCGAGCGTTCAGGTTCGGTGTGGCTCGGGGACATGGTGGTAGTAGTCATCGCGAGTGCTCCTTCGCACATCGGACCAGGTGGCGGTCCCCGCGTCAGCCGGAACCATGGAGGGTGGGGGTCAGTGGTGCAGTGCGCGGAGCACCTTGTAGAAGGCGGCCTTGCCCTCGAAACCGATGCCGGGGATCTCGGTGAGCCCGACCTGGCTGTTCTCGACGACCGCACCGTCGGCGAAGCCGCCGGTCGGCTGGAATTCGCCCGGGTAGGACTCGTTGCCGCCCAGCTTCAGTGCGGCGGCGATGTGCAGGGAGAACTGGTGTCCGCCGTGCGGGATGCACTGGCGCGAGGACCACCCGTGGTCCTTGAGCATCTGCTGCACCCGCAGGTATTCGGTCAGGCCGTAGCTCAGGGCGGGGTCGACCTGGATGATGTCGCGGTCCGGTCGCATGCCGGCGTAGCGGATCAGGTTGCGGGCGTCCTGCAGGGAGAAGAGGTTCTCGCCGGTGGCGATGCGGCCGGAGTAGTTCTCGGACAGCACGGCGTTGAGGCGGTAGTCGAGCGGGTCGCCGACCTCCTCGTACCAGAACAGGTTATAGGGCTCGATGGCCTTGCCGTATTCGAGGGCGGTCGCCAGGTCGAAGCGGCCGTTGACGTCGACCGCGAGGCGGGAGCCGTCACCGTCGAGGACCTCGAGGACGGCGTCGATGCGCTCGAGGTCCTCGGCCAGGTCGGCGCCGCCGATCTTCATCTTGACGACGTTGTAGCCCATGTCGAGGAAGCCGCGCATCTCGTCCTGCAGGTCTTTCAGGGTCTTGCCGGGCGCGTAGTAGCCGCCGGCGGCGTAGACGAAGACCGAGTCGTCGGGCTGGCCGTCCCCGTATTTGTCGGACAGGTAGCGGTAGAGCGGCTTGTCGGCGATCTTCGCCGCGAGGTCGAACAGGGCCATGTCCATGACACCGACCGCGACCGAACGTTCGCCGTGACCGCCCGGCTTTTCGTTCTTCATCATGATGTCCCAGGCCCGGGTCGGGTCCAGGTCGCCGGCCTCGTCGAGCAGGGCTTCGGGGTCGGCGTCGAGGAGTCGGGGAATGGCGCGGCGGCGCAGGATCTCGCCAGCGCTGTAGCGGCCGTTGGAGTTGAAGCCGTAGCCGACGATCGGCTCGCCGTCTCGCATGACGTCGCTGACGATCGCCACGATCGAGCAGTCCATCTTGCTGAAGTCGATCCAGGCGTTCCGGATGGACGAGCTGATCGGGACGATGCCCTCGTGTACGGAAATGATCTTCATGTGCTTCCTCTCCTCACTTTCTTTCGTCTTATAACGCTTATAAGACTTATAAGATGCAAGAGCGATGTTAGACTGATCGTGGCGCCGGACACAAGAGCCAATTTGTGGCCGGGAGCACAGACCGAGGATTTGGGTGAGGGAGGGCACATGCAGTCGACGAACGTCATGAACGTCTATTCCAGCAAGGGCGACGTGGCATACGGCGAGCTACGTCGGCTGATCTTGAGCGGCGAACTCACCCCGGGATCACGCCTGGCGCAGTACGAACTCGCCGACAGCCTCAAGATGAGCATCACCCCGCTGCGCGAGGCGATCCGCCGTCTGAGCAGCGAAGGGCTCGTGGAGATGGACTCGCACCGCGACGTGCGAGTGGCACAGATGAGCGCACAGGAGGCCCGTCAGCTCTTCGAGGTCCGACTCTCCCTCGACCCCACCGCCGCCGAACTGGCCGCTGCACGGCGCACCGATCAGGACATTCTGTTCATGCGCTCCGCGCTGAACCGACTGGTGCCGGTCACCCGTCAATGGGGCGAAGAGGGCTTGCAAGCCCACCGCGAGTTCCACCGTGCCCTCTACGTCGCCTCCCACAACGACGTGCTGATCCGGTTGCTCGACGACGTCTGGGACAAGTCCGACCGGTATCGCCGCGTCGGCCTCGAACTTCCGCCGGGAGACGAACCCCGCATCCGCGACCTCGACGAGCACCACCAACTTTTCGACCTGGTGGTCGCGGGCGATGTGTCCGGCACCGGCGAGCTGATGCGGCGACACATCACGGAAAGCCTCACCGCCAGCGCCATCCGCGCCCTCGAGGAACGCGAGGGCGCGACCTCACGCGAGCTGGCCTGACCGGTCCCCTCACCGGCCTCCATAACCAAACACCCGAATCATCCCCGGCGGCAGCGCCGATAGTGCTGCACGCCAGGATTTCTGGACCCCGAAGGGAAGTCACCACACCATGGGCGCAACACATCGGATCGCAGTCATCCCCGGCGACGGGATCGGCACGGAAGTCGTCCCGGAGGGACTGCGGGTCCTCGAAGCCGCGGCGTCGGCATTCGACTTCCACATTGACTACGAGCAGTTCGACTACGCCAGCGCCGACTACTACACCAAGACGGGCACAATGCTGCCCGATGGCTGGTTCGACCAACTCAATCAGTTCGACGCCATCTTCTTCGGCGCCGTCGGCTGGCCCGACGTGGTCCCCGACCACATCAGCCTGTGGGGAAGCCTGCTGCAGTTCCGCCGCCACTTCGACCAGTACGTGAGCCTGCGCCCGGTCAAACTGCTCCGCGGCATCACCAGCCCGCTGACCGGCCGTCAACCCGGTGACGTCGACTTCTACGTCGTGCGGGAAAACACCGAGGGCGAATACTCGAGCATCGGCGGCAAGATCTTCGA
>NZ_JBFUHV010000225.1:0-11835 GCF_056402215.1 Rhodococcus sp. P4_B6
TCATCAGCAGCGCGACCGCGCAGGCCATGATCCCGATCGTGGAGGAGGCGTAGAGCACCGTGGCCAGCGCCTCGGGGCTGCGGAACGGGGGTGCGACGACCATGAAGAAGACGAAGATCGCGATCGCACCGAACAGGGACCCGATCTCGGGGCGGACCAGCAGCCGTTGCAGGCGTTTTTGTTCCTTCACCCGTTCGTCGTGGACGACCTTGTGACTGGCAAGGTCCAGATCTTGCTGTGTGGACATGATTTCCTCTCCGCGCCGGTGGATCTCAGCGTTGTGCGGTGCCGGCCGGTCCTGCGACCGGGTCGATGGTGACGGTGATTGTGTGTGCGAGAGATGGACCCACCGGGGTCCGGATCGTGTGTCCTGTCATGTGAATCGACCGCCGGTCAGCGGGTGCCGGCCTTGGCGTACTCGGCGACCTTGTCGATGTTGGTCTTGTCGATGAACGACGGCCCGGTCAGTGTCGGCCCGCCGCCGCCGATGACGTTGCCGTTGTTCAGGTAGAGCCACAGCGAATCGATCGCCAGGTAGCCCTGCAGGTACGGCTGCTGGTCGATGGCCCACTGCACGCTGCCGTCGGAGATGGCGTCGACGAGCGCGGCGTTGGTGTCGAACGTGAAGACCTTGGCGGGGCTGCCCGCGTTACCGACGGACTGGACGGCGGTGAGGGCGATCGGCGCGCCGAGCGCGAGCACGCCGTCGATGGACGGGTCCTGCTGGAGCTTGGCGGCGATCGTCGAGTTCACCGACGGCATGTCCTCACCATTCACGTTGAGCGTCTCGAACGTGCCGCGGAACGTCTGCTTGGCACCGGCGCAACGGGATTCGAGCTGAATCTGGCCCTGCTGCTGAATGACGCAGACGACGTGCTTGGCGCCGTCGTCGTTCAGCCGGTTGCCCGCAGCCTGGCCGGCGATGGTCTCGTCCTGCCCGAAGTACTGCGTGACGCCCATGTCCTTCCAAGCGCCGTATCCGGCGTTGAACGCGGAAATCGGGATACCCGCGTCCTGCGCGCTCTTGACGGCGGGCGCCATCGCTTCGGGGGTGGCGAGGGTGAGTGCGAGGCCGTCGACCTTGGAGTCGATCGCCGTCTGCACGAGGTTGGCCTGGTTGGGGGCCTGCGGATCGGAGGAGTACTTCAGTTCGACGTTGTCCTTGTCGGCGGCATCCTGCGCACCGGTGCGGATCAGGTCCCAGAACGTGTCACCCGGCGCCGCGTGGGTGACCATCGCGATCGTGATGCGCGGGGTGTCGGCGCTGCCCGCGCCGATCCCGGAGCCGCTGCTGTCCGGCTTGCCGCCGGTGCTCGAGCACGCCGCGAGGCTCATCACCAGGGCACTCGCGCAGGCCACCACCGCCACGCGACGCCGATTGGGGAAGTTCATCTGTTTTTCCTCTCGGGGGGACGAACGGCTCGTTGACGTCTTGGCCGTGTGCCTTAGATGTAATACGCGTCACACCCGAAAGTCAATAGTTTGTCTGGACATTAGGACCACATATCAAATGCGGGGGGACACGTGTCACCGCTGTGGGCCCGGAAATCGAGCGGAAATGCCGAAATAAGGGGACGCGCTCAGCGCGTGACCGATGCACCGGCGTCGCGCGGCAGACGCAGCGTGTCGACTACCGTGCCGAGCATCAGCACGCCCAAAAGGACGAAGGTCCAAGAATATTCGGAACCGAACCCGTGCTCGGACGACGTCGCCAGCGGCGTGAACGCGGTGAGCGCGAGAGCCGCGAGTGCGATCCCGAGGCCGGCTGCCAGTTCCTGCACCGCGGCATTCAGAGTGTTCGCGTGCGTGAGGTCGGCGCGATCGACGTCGGAGAACGCGAGACTGTTGTACGCGGTGAATCCGACCGAACGCAGGGCTCCGCTCACGAAGAGGACCGCCGCGATGACGGGCATCGGGGTCGACGAACTCAGTGCGGCGAGCAACCCGAAGCAGCCCACCGACAGCAGCGCGTTCACCAGCAGGATCGGCCTGATACCGAAGCGCCGCATCAGCGGCGTCGTGAAGGGTTTGATCGCGATGTTGCCTGCGAACAGCGCGGCGACGAGTAAACCCGCGAGAAACGGCGTCCAGCCGAAGCCGAGTTGGAACTGCAGTGGCAGCAGGAAGGGCACGGCCGTCACGATCAGGCGGTAGAGCGAACCTCCGGTGACGGTGGCGCGCAGCGTCCGGACGCGCAGCACGCGGACGTCGACGAGTGGGTGCGGTGTGCGGACGAGATGGACCGCGGACGCGACCAGCAGGACGACCGCGACCACTCCCCCGAGCGCGACCCGGCGCCAGTCCGTGCCCGTCACGCGGATACTTTCCAGGGCGATCAGCGCCGCCGCGATCCCCGTTCCGACCCCGAGCAGGCCCCGCCAGTCCAGCCTCCTCGCCGACCGCGAGCCGGCCCCGTGAACCAGCCTCAGCGACAGCAGGATTCCGAGGACCCCGATGGGAATGTTGATGACGAAGATCCACCGCCACGAGCCCACCGTGGCGATCGCGCCGCCGAGCAGGGGCGCGATGACGGGCGCGGCGAGCGCGGGCCACGTCAGCAGGGCTATCGCGCGGACGAGATCGCCCTTCGTGCTCGACCGCAGCACCGCGAGCCGTCCGACCGGCACCATCATGGCGCCGCCGACTCCCTGCAGCACCCGCATCGCGACGAGCATCGGCAACGACACACTCGCGGCGCACCCGATGGACGCCAGGGTGAACACGGCGATGGCGGCCACGAACACCCGGCGGGTCCCGAACCGGTCGGCCACCCACCCGCTCGCCGGGATGAGGACCGCGACCGTGACGAGGTAGGCGGAGATCGCGATGTTGACGTCGACGGGGTCGACGCCGAAGGAGTCGGCGATCAGCGGGACGGCGGGGGCGATGATGGTGGCGTCGAGAATCTCCATGAAGAGGGCGCCCGCCACCAGCAGGGCCATTCCCCGGGGGAACGACGTCGCGCGCCCCGTCCTAACGATCGACAACGGTGGTGTCGAAGTAGTACCGCGACGCCCGGTAGCAGTGGCTGCCGAACTCGACGGCGCTTCCCGAGTCGTCGAACGCGGTCCGGTTCATCGTGAGCAGCGGCGCCCCGGTCTTCTCGTCGAGGAGTGACGCCTCCGCCTTGCTCGCCGCTTTCGCGCCGATGCGTTGCCGTGCGAGGCGAATGTGCACGCCGCGGGCGCGGAGTGCGTGGTAGAGGCCGTGCGCCTCGAGTTCGTCGGGGTCCGGCGCGAGATCCACCGGGATGTGGTTGGTCATCAGCGCGAGTGGTTCGCCGTTGGTGCTGCGGAGGCGCCGGATGGACGCGACCTCGCTGCCGGGTTGCAGGTTGAGTTCGGCGGCCACGTCCTCGGCAGGCACGGCGACCTGGTAGTCGAGGAGCTTGGTGGTCGGGCTCTGCCCTGCGCGGGCGAGGTCGTCGAAGAGACTGGTGAGCTCGACCGGCCGGTGCACGGCGCTCTGCACGACTTGCGTGCCGACACCGCGTTTGCGGACGAGCAATCCCTTGTCGACGAGTTCCTGGATGGCGCGGCGCGTGGTCGGGCGCGACAGGTTCAGTCGTTTGGCGAGCGCCAGTTCGTTCTCGAAGCGGTCGCCGGGCGCGAGTTCCCCGCCGATGATCGCGTTCTCGATCGTCTGCGCGAGCTGGAAATACAGCGGAACCGGGCTCGATCTGTCGAGCTCGACTGCGAGTGGTGCACCCACGGACAACTCCGATCCTCGTGCGCGTGGCGACGTCCGCCGCCGCCGATCTTTCCGGCAGTGTATGCGAACACTAACACCAGATTGACTTCAAGTAATAATGTCAGGACAAAGTCTTGACAGGAGCCGGTGATGTGGAGCACAGTTTCAACCAGACCTCGGCGCCCTGCGCAGACCACCCACAACGACCTATTCGGGAGTCAGCCTTGACCACCAACCAGACGCAACCCAACCGGAACGGATTGGACGTCCTCGCCATCGGGCGCTGCGGTGTGGACATCTACCCATTGCAGACCGGCGTCGGACTCGAGCACGTCGAGACGTTCGGCAAGTTCCTCGGCGGAAGCGCCGCCAACGTCGCCGTCGCCGCCGCCCGCCTCGGCTGCCGCAGCGCTCTCATCTCGGGCGTCGGCAACGATCCGTTCGGACGCTACGTCCGCACCGCACTCACCGATCTCGGCGTCGACAACCGGTACGTCGGCATCGACACCGACCACCCGACCCCCGTCACGTTCTGCGAGATCTTCCCGCCGGACGACTTCCCGCTGTACTTCTACCGCAAGCCGGTCGCCCCGGACCTGCAGGTGAAGCCCGCAGACCTCGACCTCGACGCGGTCCGCGACGCGAAGCTGTACTGGTCGACCGTCACCGGACTGTCCGAAGAGCCCAGCCGCAGCGCACATTTCGCCGCATGGGAAGCTCGCGGACGTCGCAGCCACACCGTTCTCGACCTCGACTACCGCCCGATGTTCTGGTCCTCCCCCGCCGACGCCACCGCGCAGGTGCAGCGTGCCCTCCAGCACGTCACCGTCGCGGTCGGCAACCGCGAGGAGTGCGAGATCGCGGTCGGCGAGACCAACGCCCACAAGGCCGCCGATGCGCTGCTCGACCTCGGCGTCGAACTGGCCATCGTCAAGCAGGGCCCCAAGGGTGTGCTCGGCAAGACCCGCACGCAGTCCATCACGGTGCCGCCCAACGAGGTCGACGTCGTCAACGGCCTGGGCGCCGGCGACAGCTTCGGCGGGTCGCTGTGCCACGGCCTGCTCGCCGGGTGGCCGCTCGAGAAGATCCTGCGCTACGCCAACGCCGCGGGGGCGATCGTCGCTTCCCGGCTCGAATGCTCCACCGCGATGCCGACGGCCGACGAGGTCCGTGAGCTCGCCGAATCCACCGCTTCGGAGGCTGTCAATGTCTGAAACTCTCGCTCACCGCGCAGTCTGCGCGTCCTACGCCGACGTCACCGAGGTACGCGCCAGTGATCCGGCCGCCATCGACCGTGCCTGGGCGACCCGCATCGCCCGGCCCACGGTGCGCGGCAACGGCCGGCTCATGATCGTCGCCGCCGACCACCCCGCCCGCGGCGCGCTGTCGGTCGGCGACCGCCCGACCGCGATGAACAGTCGCACGGATCTCCTCGACCGCCTCCGCACCGCGCTGCGCAATCCCGGCGTGGACGGCGTGCTCGCCACCGCCGACATCCTCGACGATCTGGTGCTGCTCGGCGCGCTGGACGACAAGGTGGTCATCTCGTCGATGAACCGCGGCGGCCTGGCAGGCGCCAGCTTCGAACTCGACGACCGCATGACCGGCTACAGCGCGGCGGGCACCGCGAAGGCCGGCATGAACGGCGGAAAGATGCTGTGCCGCATCGACCTCGACGATCCGGGCACCCTCTCCACCCTCACCGCCTGCGCGGAGGCCGTCGATTCGCTGGCCGCGGCCGGGCTGATGGCGATGGTGGAACCGTTCCTGTCGCGGCGTGTCGACGGCAAGGTCAAGAACGACCTCAGCGCCGACGCCGTGATCAAGTCCATCCACATCAGCCAGGGACTGGGCTCCACGTCCGCCTACACCTGGATGAAGCTTCCGGTGGTCGACGAGATGGAACGCGTCATGGACGCGACGACGCTCCCCACGCTGCTGCTCGGCGGAGACCCGCAGACGGCCCCCGAGGAGACGTTCGCGAGCTGGGCGAAGGCCCTCGCACTGCCATCGGTCCGCGGCCTGATCGTCGGACGCACCCTGCTGTACCCGCGGGACGAGGACGTCGCCGCCGCGGTCGACACCGCCGTATCCCTCGTTCACTGACGCACGCCGGAGAGGCCCACGATGAACAGCAAGTACTACGTTCCGGTCGGTTCCGCGGCCACCGGGCCGTTCGACCTCGAGGTCACCCCCGAGTCGGCGGGCTGGACGGAATCGAGCCTCCGGGTGCTCACCCTGGCACCCGGCGGGTCGGCCGAACTCACCACCGGCGACGACGAGATCATCGTCGTGCCGCTGGCCGGGTCGGCGTCGGTGTCGAGTGAGGGGACCGAGTTCGCGCTCACCGGGCGCCGGTCCGTGTTCGACGGGCCGAGCGACTTCGCCTACGTGGGACGGGCCTCCGCCTACACGGTGGCGAGCGCGACCGGTGGCCGTTTCGCACTGTGCGGCGCCCGCGCCCGGCAGAAGTTCCCGTTCCGGTACGTTCCGGCCGCGGACGTGTCCGTCGAACTGCGCGGCGCGGGCAACTGCAGCCGGCAGGTGCACAACTTCGGCACCGCCGACCGATTCGAGGCCGACTCGATCATCGCGTGCGAGGTCATCACGCCCGGCGGCAACTGGTCGTCGTACCCGAGCCACAAGCACGACGAAAACAGCGACGTCGAATCCCAGCTCGAGGAGATCTACTACTTCGAGATCGCCGAAGCCGGCGACACCGCAGTGGATTTCGGCGGCACCGGATTCGGCTACCATCGTGTGTACGGCACTCCCGAGCGGCCCATCGAGGTGCTCGAGGAAGTGCGATCCGGCGACGTGGTCCTCGTCCCGCACGGCTACCACGGACCGTCGATCGCCGCCCCCGGACATCACATGTACTACCTGAACGTGATGGCCGGGCCGGGCGAAGAACGTTCCTGGAACATCTGCGACGACCCGGCACACACCTGGCTGCGCGGCAGCTGGGAACACCAGACCGTCGATCCCCGCCTCCCCCTCCACGCACCGTCCGAAGGAGCATGACCGTGGTGTCCACCGCGCCGATGTCGGCGAGCAAGAACCCCAACGCCGAGGGCACCGTCCACCTCACGGTGGCTCAGGCGACCATCCGATTCCTCGCCGGCCAATACGTCGAGCGGGACGGCGAACGCACCAAGTTCTTCGCAGGCTGCTTCGGCATCTTCGGTCACGGCAACGTCGCCGGTCTCGGTCAGGCGCTGCTGCAGGCCGAGATCGACGCCGTCGAGGCCGGCACCGAACCGGAACTGCCGTACGTCCTCGGCCGTAACGAGCAGGCGATGGTGCACAGCGCGGTCGCGTACGCACGCCAGAAGGATCGCCTGCAGACCTGGGCCGTGTCGGCCAGCGTCGGCCCCGGCTCGACCAACATGCTGACCGGTGCGGCGCTCGCCACCATCAACCGGCTGCCCGTCCTGCTGCTGCCCGCCGACACGTTCGCCACCCGCGCGAGCGCACCGGTGCTGCAGGAACTCGAACTGCCGTCGAGTGGGGACGTCACCGTCAACGACGCGTTCAAGCCGCTGTCGCGCTACTTCGACCGCGTCTGGCGGCCCGAGCAGTTGCCGTCGGCGCTGCTCGGCGCGATGCGCGTGCTGACCGACCCTGTCGAGACGGGCGCGGCCACCGTCGCCATCCCGCAGGACGTGCAGGCGGAGGCGTTCGACTGGCCCGAGTCGATGTTCGCCGAGCGCACGTGGCACGTCGCCCGGCCGCTCCCCGAGAAGTCGGCGATCGCGCGGGCCGCGGACGTCATCCGGTCGGCGAAGAAGCCGCTGATCGTCGCGGGCGGTGGCCTCATCTACTCCGGCGCCACCGAGGCGCTGGCCTCGTTCGTCGAGTCGACCGGCATTCCGGTCGGCCAGAGTCAGGCCGGCAAGGGTTCGCTGCCGTACGACCACCCGCAGTCGGTCGGGGCGATCGGCTCGACGGGCACGACCGCGGCCAACGCTCTCGCCACCGAGGCCGACGTGATCATCGGCATCGGCACGCGCTACAGCGACTTCACCACGGCGTCGCGCACCGCGTTCAACAACCCCGACGTGCGGTTCGTCAACATCAACGTGGCGTCGATCGACTCGGTGAAGCAGGGTGGCGTCAGCGTCGTCGCGGATGCCCGCGAGGCACTCGAGGCGCTCACCGCGGCACTCGGCGACTACTGGGTTTCCGACGAGTATCGTCTGCGCACAGCCGAACTCGCAGAACACTGGGAGTCCACGGTCGACGCGGTCTACAAGATCGACGACGACTCGCTCGGCCTCAACCAGAACCAGGTCATCGGCCTCGCCAACACGCTGTCCGATCCTCGCGACGTCGTCGTGTGCGCCGCCGGCTCCATGCCCGGCGACCTGCACAAGCTGTGGCGCACCCGCGACTCGAAGGGTTACCACGTCGAGTACGGATTCTCCTGCATGGGCTACGAGGTCGCCGGTGGTATCGGCGCCAAGATGGCATGCCCCGACCGCGACGTGTTCATCATGGTCGGCGACGGCTCCTACCTGATGATGGCCACCGAACTCGTCACGGCCGTGCAGGAGAACGTCAAGGTCATCGTGGTCCTCGTGCAGAATCACGGCTTCGCGTCCATCGGATCGCTGTCGGAATCACTGGGCTCCCAGCGTTTCGGCACCGACTACCGCTACCGGGGTGACAACGGCCGGCTCGACGGCGACATCCTGCCCGTCGATCTGGCGGCCAACGCGGCGAGCCTCGGCGCCGACGTGATCCGCGCGAACACGGCCGCCGAGTTCGCCGACGCCGTCAAGGTAGCGAAGGCGACCGACAAGACCACCGTCATCCACGTCGAGACGGACCCCCGGATCGCCGCCCCGGACAGCGAATCCTGGTGGGACGTCCCGGTCAGCTCGACCAGCACCCTCGAGTCCACGCAGAACGCGTACGAGACGTACGCGCAGTGGAAGAAGATCCAGCGTCCGTTCCTCCGCCCGTCCGGCAACTGACCCGCCCCCAGCAGAACTTTCGAAAGGATTTCCCGATGAGCGTCATTCGCGTCGGATCGGCCCCCGACTCCTGGGGCGTGTGGTTCCCGGAAGACCCGCAGCAGACCCCCTACGGCCGGTTCCTCGACGAGGTGTCCGCATCCGGTTACGAGTGGATCGAGCTGGGGCCGTACGGCTACCTGCCCACCGACCCGCAGCAACTCCGCGACGAACTGGCCGCCCACAATCTGAAGCTGTCGGCGGGCACCGTCTTCGAGCACCTGCACCAGGACGACTCCTGGGATGCCGTGTGGACCCAGATCGAGGACGTCGCGAAGCTGACCGCCGCCGTCGGCGGCAAGCACGTGGTCGTGATCCCGGAGATGTGGCGCGACCCGGGCACCGGCGAGGTGCTCGAGGACCGCAACCTCACCGCGGAACAGTGGAAGAAGAAGACCGGCGGCATGAACGAGCTGGGCAAGAAGATGTTCGAGCAGTACGGCGTCAAGGCGCAGTACCACCCGCACGCCGACAGCCACGTCGACACCGAGGAGAACGTGTACCGCTTCCTCGACGGCACGGACAGCGAATTCGTCAACCTCTGCCTCGACACCGGCCACATCAGCTACTGCGGCGGCGACAACCTCGCGATCATCGAGCGGGCCCCCGAACGGATCGGATACCTGCACCTCAAGCAGGTCGATCCCGAGGTTCGTGCCAAGGTCGAGGCCGAGGACCTGCCGTTCGGCGAAGCCGTCAAACTCGGCGCGATGATCGAGCCCCCGCTCGGCATCCCCGACCTGCCGCCGCTGCTCGCCGCGATCGAGAAGCTCGACATCGACGTGTTCGCGATCGTCGAGCAGGATCTCTACCCCTGCGCCGTGGACGTGCCGCTCCCGATCGCCCAGCGCACCCGCAAGTACCTGGGGTCCTGCGGGATCCCGTCCGTCAAGTTCGTCTAACCGACCACGTCAGGAGCTAGTCAGCTATGTCCGAGAGCAACGACCTGCGCATCGCCGTCCTGGGTGTCGGAATGATGGGCGCCGACCACGTCGCGCGGATCACCGACCGCATCAAGGGTGCGACCGTCGCCGTCGTCAACGACTACTTCACCGAGAAGGCCGAGGAGATCGCGGCCGGAATCCCCGGTTGCCGCGTGGTCAACGACCCGCTCGACGCGATCGCCGACCCCGGTGTCGACGCGGTCGTCCTGGCCACCCCCGGTCCGACACATGAGAAGCAGCTCCTGGCCTGCCTCGAGCACGGCAAGCCGGTGATGTGTGAGAAGCCGCTGACCACCGATGTCGCCACGTCCCTCGAGATCGTCAAGGCGGAAGCCGAGCTCGGCAAGAAGCTGATCCAGGTCGGCTTCATGCGGCGCTTCGATCACGAGTACGAGCAGCTGAAGTCCCTCATCGACGACGGCGTGTTCGGGCGGGTGCTCCTCGCCCACTGCGTGCACCGCAACCCGGTGGTGCCGCCGAGCTTCGACAGCTCGATGATCGTCAAGGATTCGCTGGTCCACGAGGTGGACGTCACCCGCTTCCTGTTCGACGAGGAGATCACGTCGGTCCACGTCCTCAAGCCCGCCGCGAACCCCGGTGCGCCCGAGGGACTTCAGGACCCGCAGATCGCGTTCTTCAGCACCGAGTCCGGTCGTCACGTCGACGTCGAACTGTTCGTGACCACCGGTGTCGCCTACGAGGTGCGCACCGAGATCGTCGCCGAGAAGGGTTCGGCGTTCATCGGCCTCGACGTCGGACTGGTCCGCAGGTACGGTACCGGCGCGGGAACCGGCCGCTCGGGTGCCGGCATGTACGGCGGAGAGATCACCCCGTCGTTCAAGGAACGCTTCGGCCAGGCGTACGACGTCGAGATCCAGCGGTGGGTGAACGCCGTCCGCACGGGCGCGGAGACGGGTAACTACGTCGACGGCCCCGGCGCGTGGGACGGCTACGCCGCCGCCGCCGTGTGCGCGGCCGGCGTGCAGTCACTGGAGACGGGCGAGCGCGTCACCGTCGAGATGGTCGACCGTTCCTCCATTCCGGGAGCGGAGCCTGCGGAGCGACCCATCGGACCGGGAGCCTGATCACGATGAAGATCGCACTCGATCCCACCCCGTTCCACCACGACTACTCGCTGCTCGAATTGCCGGCTGTCGTCGCGGAACTCGGCTTCGAGCACCTGCAGCTCACGCCGCACCGCGACATGATCCCGTTCTTCAACCACCCGAAGGCCGACGACGAACTGGTCCGTCAGTTCCGCAAGGCCTGCAGCGACGCCGGCGTCGGCATCGCCTCGGTGTTGCCGGTCCTGCGGTGGTCCGGCCCGGACGAGGACGCCCGCGAGGCGGCGGTGCGGTACTGGAAGCGCGCCATCCAGATCACCGTCGACCTCGGTGTGAACGTGATGAACACCGAGTTCAGCGGCCGGCCGGAGAAGGCCGAGGAGTCGGAGCGCGCCTTCTACCGGTCGATGGAGGAACTCGTCCCCATCATCGAGCGTGAAGGCATCGACGTTCGCATCGACCCGCACCCCGACGACTTCGTGGAGAACGGCCTGGACGCCATCCGGATGATCCGTGGCATCAATTCCAAGAACTTCGGCCTCGTATTCGTCGCGTGCCACTCGTACCACATGGGCGCCGGAATGCTCGAGATCATGCGCGCGGCGGGCGACATGCTCCGGCTCGTTCACGTCGCGGACACGATGGATCACCATCGCTCGCACGGACTCCGGTACATCACCAATCCGCCCGGCAACCCGGTTCGTGTGCATCAGCACCTCAAGATCGGCGACGGCGACCTCGACTGGGACGAGTTCTTCGGCGGTCTCGGCGAACTCGGCTTCTACGACAAGCCCGACACGGTGATGGTGTCCAGCGTTTTCGCCGAGGACGAGAACGCACACGACGTCTCCCGCTACCAACTGAAGACCATGAAGGATTACATCGCGCGCACGCGGTGAAAGGACAACACATGAGCACCAACATCACTCGCGAGATCGCACACTGGTCCGACGGCAAGACCTTCGCCGGCACCAGCGGTAACACCGCCCCCGTCACCAACCCGGCCACCGGCGCCGTCACCGGACAGGTCGCCCTCGCCAGCGTCGAGGACGCCCGCGCCGTCATCGACGCCGCAGCCGCCGCCTTCCCCGCCTGGCGCGACACCTCCCTCGCCAAGCG
>NZ_JBFUHV010000226.1:0-11744 GCF_056402215.1 Rhodococcus sp. P4_B6
CCGTAATCCACCTCCTTCCACTGCGAGAAACGCACTGAAATTATGAATTGAGGGCCCGTCGCAGCACGGATTGCCGAAACTATTTCAGCAGGATATGCGGCGCGGTCGGCTAGGGTTTCACCGCCGTATTCATCGGTTCGCCTATTCGTTTCATGCCACAAAAATAGATCCAACAGGTAGCCATGAGCGCAATGCAATTCAATCCCGTGTGCGCCGAGACGCTGGGCGATAAGAGCACTCTCGACATATGCATTTTTGGTATCCTCAAGGTCCTGCTTCGACATTGCAACACCGTTGGTACGGCCCTCCTGGATCAACCCTGATGGGCTCCATGCAGGATGGTCCGGATGTGGATTCTCGATACCGTCGACAACCAGTCGCAGGGCGCCTGGATGCCACAGCTGCATCAACAAGACTACGTCGCCGGTACTGAGGACCTCACGGACGACATGTCCCCATTCCTTGATGGTGTCACGGCCGAGAATGCTGAACGCCGGCTGCCAGTATCCCGCCGGATGGTCTGGTGCGGCCCCCTCGGAAATGATTATTCCCGGGCCCCGTTCAGCGGTCGAGCGCAGCGTATCTGCCATGCCCACAGTTGGCTTGTAACCACGCGAGCCACGCTGCATGGCAGGAAGAAGAAACCTGTTACGGACCGTCGTGGTATTGATTCGAAGAGGCGAAAACAGTAGATCGTCTGTATCTTTCAACACATCTTCTTCGGCATAGTTCGTCTGCATCTGACCGCCTTACGGTTGGAAATCGAGTCACCGAAGACGTTAAGTCCGTCACAGTTGGGTGACAATTAGGAACTTTTTGGTGCCTACTAACGCCACGCAGTGTGCCGAGCGGTCGGTTTCGTTCGGCAGCGTGATCAAAGAGGTCCGCAGACGGTCGATCGCGCCATGAGGTTCGGCAACATCGCGCGAGTCGATCGAGTATTCGACGATCTGATTTGAGTACAGATCATCAACGATGCTTAGGTAGTGATTCGCGCTCATTCGGATTGTCCTACTGAGACATCGGCGACTGCGCGACTTGTGCCCTCAAATTCTCGCAGCGGTTGGGTCAAGTCCCGTGAGGTGGTGTACGACATCGTCGCGTGATTCCTCGTCTGGGTGGTTATGCGGTCAGCGCCGCTTGAGTCACCTCATGCGTGGGTTCGGTGGCGGTRCCGTCGGGGTGGACACCGCGGGAGCGGGCCAGCACGTCGAGGTAGCCCTCGGCGTTTACCCCGACCGCCACCAGGCGTGCACGTTCACCACCCGACCGTTCTCGCGGACCTTCAGGACCAGGGCGTCGGCTGCGACGAACGGGTACGGGCCTGCATCCAACGGTCGGCTGCGGAACGCCTCGACCTGGGCGTCGAGGTCCTTCGCCATCACGGACACCTGCGACTTGGACAGGCTGGTGATGCCAAGGGAATCGACGAGCTTCTCCATCCGGCGAGTGGAGAACAGGGGGCCACCACCGAGGTCAGGGCCTTCTCGGCGCGTTTTGCGGCGCTGCAGCAACCAGTCCGGGAATTACGAACCGGAGCGCAGCTTGGGGATCGCGACGTCGAGTGAGCCGGCACGGGTGTCGAAGTCGCGGGGCCGACCACGAGCGCGCCGTTGGATGAAGTCTCCGGTCGAACCTAGAAGGGGTTCGGGTGGGGCACCCCGGCAACGGTCATAGTCAGGCGAAGCGCATCCCAGGCCGATGAGGGTACTTCGCTGGGTCTATCTCGCACCAACTGCCGCGCCGGGCATGGGCGCGAGCTTGGTGGCCTCGGCGACGGCGGAGCTCCAACTGAACTCGTTGTTGTCGCTGAAGTAGTAGTAGGTGGCGCCGTTCGGCATCATCGCGACCGTGATGCCGCCGTACCCCGACATGAACGGTACGTAGAAGGGGCTGGTGGAGGCGGGGTTGTCGGCGGAGGTGAACTCCTGGCCCCAGAAGCCGTTCTGGTACTTCATGGGCTTGGCGCCGGTGGTGGTCATGCCCCGGTCCTCCGGGTCGCGTTGCATGGTGGCCGTGAGCAGTGCCGGGTCGAGTATCTGCGTGCCGTTGACGGCGCCGTGGTCGTTGTTGAGGAACTTGGCGAACCGGGCGACGGAGTCCTGCGTCCAGAACATGCCGTACCCGCCGAAGGGTGCTCCGCCGGGGCTGTTGTCGGTGCGGGAGGAGACGAGCGAGTCGGGCCGACGCCGACGGGTTCGAGCACGTCGTCGCGGAGCATGTCGAAGATGTCGGCGTCCGAACCGGCCTTGTCCTGCAGGTAGTTGTTCATCGCGCGGGTGGCGAGGAAGGTGTCCGAGGTGTGGTAGACCCACTGGCTGCCGGGGCCGGCCTTACGCGGGAAGGACAGGGCCAGTCGCATCTTGTCGGCGTAGGGCTCGGCTGCGAAGAAGTCCGCCATGGTGGGGCCCGCTTCGTCGGTCTCGTAGCCGTGCGAGGTGTAGTTCCCGGTGGCCATGTCGAGAGTCTGGTCGAGGGTGACGCCGCTCCAGGCGGTGTTGCCGGCGGTCTCGGGGATTCGGTCGGAGAGCCTCTCCTGGGCGACGACAGGGCCGTAGCGCTTCGCCAGCCGCAGCATGGCTGTTCCCGCGAACGCCGACTTCGCGGTCGAGTACGAAGGCAACAGCATCTGGCCGCAGAACGGGTACTCCCCTTGCCGGGTCCGACAGTTGCCCACATAGTGCACTCCGCCGAAGTAGAAGCCGAAGGTGCTCAGCGCGGACGGCGTGATGCCGGCGCTGAACTTCGCTACGTCCACCCCACTGTTCGGGTAGTCGGTGGCCAGCGCCGAGATGGGCTTGGTCGGGAGCCGGTCCCCGACCTCGGAGGCGTACGCGTCGCGCAGGTTCTCGGCGCCGTCGACGGGGCCGGGCCGGTAGTCGGCCGGTACCTGGCCCCACATGTCGAGCTGGAAGTATTCGCAGGTCTCCGTGGTGATCTGGTAGCGGATTTCGGAGACCGATGTGGCGTCGAAGAGGAACATCAGGGCGCCGTTGTGCACGCAGTTCGCGTTGCGCTCGACGAGCGCGAACGGCAGTGAGGCTCGGGTGCGTTCGCCGTCGCCGTCCTCGTTCCACGCGCGGCCGGGGCCCACCGCCAGGTTCCACGCCTGGTTCCCCGTGTACTGCAACCAGCGCGAGGTGGCTGCCGTTCTGCACGAGGGCGATGTCGACCGGTGGCAGGTGCCGGGTGGCCGCCGTGTCTCCGTATCCGTACGGGTCTTTCAGTACGCGGAAGCCGCCGGTGGTGGGTAGACCGTTGAGGGTGAGGGTGCCTTCGAAGCTGTGGGTGGGTGGTGCTGCCTGGGCGGGCAGTGCGAAGGCGCCGTCGGGACCGTGTCCGTGGCGGCGCCCTCGGTGAGTTGGCCGGCGGTGAGTTCGGTCCGGTTCACCGCACCGCTTCCGGTGAGCGGATCGCCCGGTACGGGCACGGCTTCGGCGGGCGCCGCGATCGTCGGTGGCGAGACGGTGCACAGCGCCGCGAGCGCGACGGTAACGACGATGGCACGGCTCAGCCGTCGGGCATAGAAGGGTCTTGGCATGGTGCGTTTCCTCTCGGGCCGGAAACAGATACGGATATCGCCGCATCCTGGGGCCCGCCGGGGCCGCCGTCCAATGCCTGTCCGGTCTGATCAGGCTGCCCGCCAGGTATACGTCCAGCTCATCCGCGGGCGGTGACCTGAGGCCCGTACTGCTCGACGCAGAAGCGCGACAGCCCCGTGGCGAAGGTCTCGATGCTGCGCAGCGCATAGTGGCTGGGGTCCCACGCGGCGTGCAGATGGATCTGCAGCGGCTCGCCCGCGCCGTCGAGGATCAGCAGCGGGTGCAGGTCGAAGCGGGGATCGTCGGAGACCACCGCAATTCCGTGGCCCGACGCCGCCATGGCCTGGGCGACGTGCGGAGTGTCGCATTCCAGCACGATGTCGTACGAGGCGTCTGCGTCCTGCACCGCATGGTCCAGGACGCGTCGGGTGCTGTGCGCCGGGGTGAGGACGATGAGGGGCGCCGCGGCGAGTTCCCCGATCGTGACGTCGTCGCGGTCCGCCCAGGCGTGGTCGGCCCGCACATAGGCCCACAGCGGCAGACGTGCCACGGGCAGCCCGGCGAAACGGCGCCTCGGAGGCGCCGTGGAAATGGCTACGTCGGCGCCCCTCCCCAGTGCCTGGTACGCACGAGCCGGGCTCTCCGCCTGCACCGTGACGAGCGGATCCTCCGGTCCCCAGGTGGACAGGAACGGTGCGATCACGTCCGTGATGGTGGTGGGCGGCGCCGCCACGGTGATCCGCATGGCGCGACCGGAAGCAAGTGCTCCGGCTGCGGCCTCGGCGGCGTCCGCTCGGGCGACCAGATCTCGGGCCAACGGAAGGAAGCGCCGGCCGGCGGCGGTCAGGATCAGCTGTTTGCCGCCGCGGTCGAAGAGCGTCATGCCCAACGACGCCTCCAGGCCGCGCAGTTGGCGCGACAGCGAGGGCTGGGCGACGCGGACCTCCTCGGCGGCCTTGGTGACAGAACCGGTATCCACGATGGTCAGGAAGTACCGCAGAACCCGCAGTTCCATTGGCAGTGGCCTTTCGGAAGATAGAGGAGACATGGCACTTGCATGCCTCAAAGGCATGAAAGTCAGTCCTTGAAAGTATTTGAAATTATAGGTGACGACGCCCACACTTGTCTCACCTTCTACCCCGCCGCGGAGGCCCAGGCCCCCGGCACCTGAACCACCATCAACTGCTCCCGCTAGAGCCCTATCTTCGATTGGCTGGTGTTCCCCGCATGGCCCGCCCCTTGCCCCTGATCCTCGCCCAGGCGCCCGGCCGCCCGGCCGACGACATCGCAGGCTTCACCTCAGACGTGGAGCGGCGCATGAAGCTTCGCGCACCAGGCGCCCTCGTCGTCTACCCCGAGCTACACCTCGGCGAGAGCGCTCCAGGCGTTCCGGTCGCGCCGGAGAAGGCCGCCGAGCCGCTCGACGGCAAACGGGACGCTGCCCTCGCCGAACTCGCGGGCGACTTGGGCATCTGGCTGGTACCCGGCAGCGTCTACGAACGCGGCGCCGACGGTCGCGTCCATAACACGGCAGCCGTCTACTCGCCGCAGGGCGAACGCCTCGCCGCGTACCGCAAGATCTGCCCGTGGCGCCCCTACGAGACGACCGCACCCGGCAACCGATTCGAGGTCGTCGACCTCGCCGGAGTCGGCCGTATCGGACTGTCCATCTGCTACGACACCTGGTTCCCGGAGGTCTCCCGCCATCTGGCCTGGATGGGCGCAGAGTTGATCGTCAACGTGGTCCGCACCCCGACGAGCGACCGCACGCAGGAAATCGTCCTCAGCCGCGCCAACGCCATCACCAACCAGGTCTTCGTCGCCAGCGTCAACTCTGCCGCCCCGTCCGGGATCGGCCGCAGCCTCGTCGTCGACCCACAGGGAACCGTGCGCGCCGAAACCGTCGATGCCGGCGACTCCACCCTCACCGACGTGATCGACCTCGACGAGGTCAGCAACGTCCGCCGCTACGGCACCGCCGGCCTCAACCGCGTCTGGGACCAGTTCCGACCCGGTGACGCGCCCCTCGAACTCCCGCTGTACGGGGGCCGTATCGACCCCGCCACCTGGAACGCCGCCCACACCACCGAGGAGCCACGATGAACGGCGAGACACAGACAACTGGGAACACCATGAGACTGAAAGGCGACCTGAGCCTCTTCTCCGTCATCCTGTTCGGCCTGGCCTACATCTCCCCCGGCATCGTCGTCACGATCTTCGGAGTGGTCGCCGCCACCAGCGGCGGCGTGGCCCCGACGGCGTTCGCCGTCGCCACCCTCGCGATGGTGCTCACCGGGCTGAGTTACGCAAAGATGGCGCGCGCCGTGCCCGGTTCCGGGTCGGTCTACACCTACGCCCGCAAGATGCTCGACAGCCGCATCGGTTTCCTGTCCGGCTGGGCGATGCTGCTCGACTACTTCTTCATCCCGATGGTCGGCTGGCTGGTCACGGCGATCTACTTCAACGCCCAGTTCCCTGACATACCCAAGTGGGTCTGGCTGATCGTCTCGGTGGGCATCACCACCGCCATCAACGCCTTCGGCATGAAACTCGCGGACCGCGTCAACAAGGTCCTGATGTTCATCGCCCTGGGGTCGCTGGTCCTCTTCGCCACCCTGTGTGTCGTCTTCCTCGGCAAACACGGCTCCTCCGCACCCGCCACGCACGCCCTGTGGAACTCCGGCACTTCGATCGGCGCGGTCACTGCAGCCGCCGCCATCGCCGCGTACTCCTTCCTCGGCTTCGACGCCCTCTCCACGCTGGGCGAGGAGGCCAGGGGCGGGGCGAGGACGATCGGCAGAGGCATCGTCGGGTGCGTCATCGCCGCCGGCGCGATCTTCTTCGTGCTGTCCTTCGTGATGCAACTCGTCCACCCGGGTGCGATTTTCGCCGACGTCGACGCTGCCGCCTACCATCTGAAGGTCCAGGTCGGTGGCGAGACGTACGCCGAGATCATCAACTTCGTCACCATCGCCGGATCCATTGCCTCCTGCATCGCCCTGCAGGCGTCCGCCGCCCGCCTCATGTACGTCATGGGACGCGACGGCGTACTGCCCAAGGCCGTCTTCGGCAGGCTGTCGGCGAAGACCGGCACCCCGGTCAACAACCTGCTGTTGACCGCGGCCGCCGGTGTCATCGCCATGAAACTCGACCTGACCACAGCCACCTCGTTCATCAACTTCGGCGCTTTCCTCGGCTTCGCCGTGGTCAACGTCTGCGTGATCGCCCACCTGGTCCGAGAGCACAGACACGGTCGCACCCTCAACCTCTTCTCGTACCTGGTGATGCCGGTCATCGGCGGCGCCGTCTCCGTCTATCTGCTCACGAGGCTCGGTGACGTCGCTCTCCAAATCGGCGGCGTATGGTTGGCGATCGGCATTGTCTATCTGGCCGTTCTGACCAAGGGCTTCCGCCGGCCCGCACCGGAAATGACCTTCGACGACGACACCGTGGCCACAGACAGAGTCACCGCGTAGCTCCCCTCCCACGCCCGGGGGCATCGTGCGGTATCGCGACGCCGTCACCGGCCGGGTGAGGCGCGGCCGTACCCTGGGTCGTGGAGCAGGAACAGCGGTCCTGACGTGCCCGGTCGTGCCACGTGCCGCGCCCCAGGGCACGCAGCAAGCGTTTGTCGCATGACACTTCATCAACGTCTTTCGTCCAGTAGGAGCGATCGGACAAGCCGATCGCGCCTGGAAAGCGATTCGATTTTGCCCCGAAGCGGATAGGTAACTCATGCTGGGGCATGGGTTCTCGTGAGCAGCGTCGCAAGCCGAAGCCGCATCCGTCCGATCTGACCAATGCGCAGTGGGAGTGGATCGCACCGATGGGGGTGATGATCCAGCCCAGAATTCCCAGTCCTAGCAGGTGTCAGTCCTTTTCCGCGGCACCCCTGTCAACGGTGCGGCGGCTGCGACCTCCGACATCTGGCAACCGCGACGAATTCGACCGCATTCTTGCGGGAGGTCGACCATCGGAGCTCCGACCTCTGAACTCCGGGCCGAAGGTCAAGTCCCAGGGCGTGGTGTACGACGGTCGTCGCGTGACTCCTCGTGGGGTTATGCGGTCAGAGCCGCCGGCGTCACCTCCTCGGTAGGTTCGGGTGTTGCGTGGGTGCCGCGAGACCGAGCCAGCACGTCGAGGCCGAGGTAGCGGCGGCCTTCGATCCACTCGTCATGCTGCTCGGCGAGTACCGCGCCGACGAGCCGAATCAGGGCGGTGCGATCGGGGAAGATCCCGACCACGTCGGTTCTGCGCCGGATTTCCTTGTTGAGCCGTTCCTGAGGATTGTTCGACCAGATCTGCCGCCAGATCTGCTTCGGGAAGGCCGTGAAGGCGAGGAGGTCTGCCCGCGCGGAGTCGAGATGATCGGCTACCGTTGGCAGCTTCTCCGACAAGGCGTCGATCACCCGATCATATTGAGCATGAACAGAATCGACGTCCGGCTGGTCGTAAACGGAGTGCAGGAGCGCACGCACCCAGGGCCACGAATTCTTCGGCGTCTGGGACATGAGATTGGTCGAATAATGCGTCCGGCACCTTTGCCAAGCGGCCCCGGGCAGGGAGGCGCCGATCGCCGACACGAGGCCGGCGTGGGCGTCGGAGGTCACCAACCGCACCCCGGACAGGCCGCGGGCCACCAGCGACCGGAAGAACGCCAACCACCCGGCCCCGTCCTCGGCGGAGGTGACCTCGATTCCCAGGATTTCCCGGTAACCCTCGGCGTTCACTCCGACCGCGACCAGGGCGTGCACGTTCACCACCCGCCCGTTCTCCCGGACCTTGAGGACGAGGGCGTCGGCGGCGACGAACGTGTACGGGCCGGCGTCGAGCGGCCGGCTGCGGAACGCCTCCACCTGGGCGTCGAGGTCCTTCGCCATCACCGACACCTGGGATTTCGACAGTGAGGTGATACCGAGCGAGTCGACGAGTTTTTCCATCCGTCGGGTCGAGACACCGAGCAGGTAGCAGGTGGCCACCACCGACGTCAGGGCGCGTTCGGCACGCTTGCGGCGCTGCAGTAACCAGTCCGGAAAGTACGAGCCGGACCGCAGCTTGGGGATCGCCACGTCGAGGGTTCCGGCGCGGGTGTCGAAGTCCCGATAACGGTAGCCGTTCCGGGAGTTGGTGCGGTTCTCCGAGCGTTCACCGAAACCGGCGCCGCACAGGCTGTCGGCCTCGGCGCCCATCAGCGCATCGATGAACGTGGACAACAGGCTGCGCAGCAGGTCGGGGCTGGCGTCGGTGAGGCGGTCGGTCAGGAACTGGTGCAGGTCGATATCGTGGGCACTGGTCATCGCGTGGTCCTTCATCGAGTGACTTTGGTCGGTCTCTCGAAGAGTCACGCGATGGCCACCTTCGTTGGCTACGACACGCCGGTCAGATCCGAATCCGGTCCGTACACCACTCTGCTGGACGCAACCTTGATTGATTCCGGCGTCTGCGCGCTCAACAGAACAAGTACGCGTGCAGCATGCAGCCCGAGAACTGGCAGGGACGATCGAGGACGCGTCGCTTCGTGACCAAGTCCGCGAGAACCGGTCGTGAGTCAGCTGAGGATGCGGGCCTTCCGTGCCCCGCGCAACCAGTCCGGGTACTCGCTGAGGAGCAACTCGTACAGCGCAGCGTCGCTGAGCGTGTCGATGATCTCGACCGAACAGATCGACCGTTCCCTTCCGGCGCCGGTCACCTCGACCGTCGTGGTTGCCGTGTCGATCGGGCTGTTCGCCCCGCGAGTCAGAGAGGTCATCGTGTGTGTCGGCGCCCGAGGTGGGGCCGAGTCCTTTCCTCGTCAACTGGTATGGCGCAGAACCGGCTGTCACCGGGTCGAATTCATGCCAGACGTCCGATACTCCATCGTGGCGGAAGCAGCCTGCACGGCCAACCCGAAATATCCGTGACCGACGCCCGAACTCTGCACGGATGGCATCAGTTCGGATCCCACGGCGATCGTTCGAGACTGTTGAGCTCATCGAGAACCTGATCGACGGCGGTGGTCGGGATACGGAAGTCTTTGCCCTCCGAAGCCCGGAGTCGGTCGCGTACATAGGCGAGCATGGCGAATTCACGTTCGAGGTCTTCTGTGGTTCGGTCACTCACGGTCTCATCCTGCCCTGGGGTGGGCGGCAAAACTGTGCCACCCGGTGACGTCGAGACAATGGCTGGCGGTGTGCAGGTGCGAGCGTTCTCCTTCGGGGGACATGCCGTTTCCACTGGTAGATGGACCATTCGACCGGACGGGCCGTGGTGCCGGGGCCCGTACCCTTTGTCCCATGTCCGCAAGCACCGGAAACCCAGCGCCGACGAGACGCTGCCGTCTGGCCACCGGCGGCATCTCAGCGGATCCACACCTCATCACGCCGGCGGCGCGCACCGGAACGGACATCGAGCTACGGGTCCACACGTCCATCACACCGTTCGACGTCACGCGCACCGGGAACTTGGCGCACTTCCGGCCGGATACGGCGGACACCCAGAGTCATGACGCGATCACGGGAATGGCTTCGCTGTCCCGGCCGCCGCGATCTGGCATTCCTCAGACGCAGGGCACACCAAAATCCTTTTTCCGACTGTGTCATTCACGTAAATGCACATCATGTACCCGCGGCCTGCGCACACCGCAGGCACACCTAGGATCGGCGGAGGGGTGCAGTCGCCTCCCACATTGCTACCGGAGGTGACCGATGAGCTTCCCCGTCGAGCGTGACCGTGCCGCTCACACACGGATCGGTGGCCGATGACCGTCGACCTGTCCAAGGCGGCCGCGACACCGTCGCCGCACCATGCTCCGATCAACCCGTACGCGGTAATCGCTCTCGTCGCCGCACTGCTCGGGTTGTTCCCCGTGGCGATCGTCTTCGGCATTCTCGCGTTCTGGCGACCGGCCGGGCGGGCCATCGCGGTCGCGGCACTCATCCTGGGGATCCTGGAGGCACTTGCCGCCGGGACGATCCTGTATTCGGCTGGGACCTCCCTCTCGGACGCGGTCACGGACTCGTCGCCGGCCACCAGTTATTCCCTCCCCTCGGCGCAGGCCCAGGCCCTCACGCCGGCTTCCGCGGTCCCGCCCGCCCTCGTTCCCCCCACTGCGGCGACCACCGAACCCGAGCCCGAAGCCACCACCACCGTCGACGAGCCCGAGCCCACCACCTCCCCCACGGTCAACGGGGACTGCGACACATCCGTCGACAACCACGCCACCTCCGCCGACGGCACCTTCCTCAAATGCACCTACGCCGGATCCACCCGCCCACACTGGGTGAGGTCCGTGCCGATCATCGGCCAAGCCGCCGAAGGCGAGAGCTGCAACCCCGCCGCCACCGGGATCGCGATCTCCCCCGAAGGCCAGGATCTGTTCTGCGTCAGCAACGGTCGCACCGGGACCGGTACCTGGGCACCCGGACCCTGACAACTGGCGGCGCCGGCGGCCTGTGCCGGATCCACTCCCTGGCCGCACGCCACACAACAACGACAGGAGCGTGTCGGGTGGTCGCAGTCGACGAAACGGATTTCGGCATCGACACGGTCGAACGCACCAACGTGTGCGCGATCGTCGCACTGTTCTGCGCCCTGACGGGCTTGTTCATTCCAGCCTTGGTGTTCGGTGCGATCGGCTACGTCGAGACCGGCGGACGCGAATATGAAACCGGATCCGGTCTCGCCGTTGCCGCTCTGATCCTTGGTGCCATCGAACTCACCGCCGTCGTGGTGGCCGCCGTTGTTGTTCTTGTTTCCCTGCACTGAACCGAATGCCCGGCTGGTCAACGACGTACGTCGACGAGTGTCTGAGCGTTCCCCGAAGCGCCCGGCAGCTTCACCGCCTCTCACGGGACAGCCATCCCACTGGTGCAGATCACAAGGCGAATCAGACCCATCCCGCGGCGTCGCGACGACTGCAARTCCGCCACACCGACGACTGCAGTACGAACCGGAGACATCACCCCACCACTGCGCAACGGCCTGTGCCTGGGCTTTCCTCGCACGCGCTCGGCGCCTCAGCGCAGGCCCCGCCGTGCGGTGTGGGCCGGTGGTTATCGTCCTTCGACCAGTTTGCCGTCGACACGCCGCGAGACCAACGGCTCGGCGCCGAGTCTGCGGTCGATGTGGATGAGGGTGACCTGTGTGATCGCCGCTGCGAGCGAGCTTTCGAACGCCGCGCGGGCGTGGGCTGCGCACCGGCTCACCGAACCCTTCTCATAGAGC
>NZ_JBFUHV010000227.1:0-11427 GCF_056402215.1 Rhodococcus sp. P4_B6
CATGCTGGGGTCATGGCTGTCCCTTTCATCTGGTGGCCACGCACCGGTCGGGACGGCGGACAACTCAGTGATGGGACTTGTCGAAGTCAGGCTCCTATCAGGTCACTCCGCCCGACCGGCCGCGTGTGTTCGTCGACGCGGTCGGTCGACACATCACGTGAAGGACAGTCCTTGCGGGCGTCAGAGTGGCAACGAGTCAGACCGGCCGCGTCAACGAACCCAACCAGTATCACTGAGTGGCAAAGCGTCCCCCGGCACGCTTTGCCACTCACATGGGGGTGGTCGCGTCAGGCCACGGGTGCGCGTCTAGCTCGCGTCCTGCTGCGCGAGTTGCGCCTTGATCCGCGCGGTCGCGTCCAGGAGCGAATCGTTGTTGACCGCGGCGGCCGCGGCGTCGTCGTGCTCCCGGGCGGACTCGACGAGACGCTGCTGGTACTTCCACAGCGAGTCGTCCTCGGTCGTGTCGACGGTGCCCTCGGCGCCGACGATCTTGTATGCCCGGCAACGCTGCCACAGCGTGCGGATCGTGTCGACCAGCACGGGATTCTCGGCGGCCTCGTACAGGATCGTCAGCAGCGCCTCGTCGTGGTCGAGATAGGCCACCACACGCCGCTCGTCGAGGGCGGTGCGCATAAGAGCGAACTCGTCCTGCATCCGGGTACTGTCCGCAGCGCTGATTCGCTGGGCGCCGAGCCGGGCGGCCTCCACCTCGAGCAACCGGCGCACGTCGTAGACGTGCACCAACTCGGCGAGGGTGAGGCCCTTGACCACTGCCCCCTTGTGCGGTGATCGCTCGGCCAACCCGGCTTCCTCGAGCCGGCGGATCGCCTCGCGCACCGGCATCACGCTGGTTCCCACCTGTTCGGCGAGATCTCGCACTCGCAGGCGGGCACCGGCAGGCAGATCACCGTTCATGATCGACTCGTGGATCATGTCGTAGACCTGGTCGGTCAACAGTGACGTTTCGGCGCGCTTGGACATTGCCACGACTCAAATATAAACGGCACGGTCGCTCGGGTGTCGCGACATACCGGCAATCCGAGTTGGTCACAGTTCCAGAGCGTTTACGCTCTTCGGAGGTTCTCCGGACGGCGTGACGGATGGCGGGTGGGCTGTGAATCGCAGGGTGGGCAGATCGACGCTGACGATGGCGGTGGCCGCGGCCACCGTCCTGACACCGATCGCGGCAGCCGCTCCGGCGACCGCCGACGCGGGCGGGTTCACGAAGACGACGCTCCATTTCCAGGTCTTTGTCGGACCGAACCGCGACGTACCGTGCGACGTGATCGGCGACGTGTACAAACCGGATGCGGCGTCGGCGTCGAATCGCGTCCCCGCCGTCCTCACCACCAACGGCTTCGGCGGTTCCAAGAACGATCAGGCCGGTATCGGCTCGTTCCTCGCCTCGCGGGGCTACGCGGTGCTCGCCTATTCCGGGCTGGGCTTCGGCGGTTCGAGCTGCAAGATCCACATGGACAACCCCGAGTACGACGGAGTTGCGGCGAGTGAACTGGTGAGCTTCCTCGGCGGACGCGACGGGACTGCGTTCGTCGATCCCGCGCACACCGTTCCCGTTGCGGGTCTCGACTACGTGGTGCAGGACGCGACGGCCCACCACGGCACGGCCGAGGCGAACGATCCGCGGGTGGGGATGATCGGTGGGTCCTACGGCGGGGCGGTGCAGTTCGCCGCGGCGTCGGTGGACCCACGGATCGACACGATCATCCCGATGATCACCTGGAACGACCTCAGCTACTCGCTCGCGCCCAACAGCATCGACCAGACGTCCGGGGTCAGCACGTCGGTTCCCGGGGCATCGAAGGTGGTGTGGTCGCTGACGTTCGGGGCCGTCGGTGTTACCAACCCCCGCGCGGAGGGCTACGCGCAGGACCCGGTGCGGGCCCTGGGGTGCCCCAACTTCGCCGATCCCGCATGCCCCGCGCTGGCACAGTCCGCGGTGCAGGGTTTCCCGGACCCGGCGTCCGTCGACTTCCTGCGGCAGTCCTCCGTGGTGTCGTACGCCCATCGCGTGAAGATCCCGGTGCTGCTGCTGCAGGGTCAGCAGGACACGCTGTTCGACCTCAACGAGTCGAAGGCCACCTTCGAGACGCTGCAGGCACAGGGCAACGACGTGAAGATGATCTGGCACAGCTGGGGGCATTCCAACCTGACTCCCGCCGAGGGCGAGATCAACATGAAGGACCCCAACCCCGACACCCAGTACGAGGCGGGCCGGATCATCGACTGGTTCGACCACTACCTGCGGGACAGCGGGGCGGACACCGGGCCGGTATTCAGCTACTTCCGCAACTGGGTCGACTACACCGGCAACGCCACACCCGCGTACGCCGAATCCTCGGACGTCTCGGTGGGTCAGGACTATTCGCTCTACCTCTCCGGTGACGGCGCACTGACCGACCGCCGCGACCGCATCGTGGCCGGCGCCCAGACGCTGAACACGCTGCCCGGCGGACTCCCCACCGACCGCGAGGCACCGGACACGAGGCCGAACGCCCCGGTCCCGCAGAGTGTCGAGCCCGGAACCGAGGCCGAGTGGTCGTCGGGGATCCTCGATGCCCCGTTGGACGTGGTCGGAGCGTCCCTGCTCGACGTCCGGGTCGCGGCCGCACCCGCGGTCACCGGTGTCGAAGACGCGGTGGTGGTCTTCGCCAAGCTGTACGACGTGGCTCCCGACGGCACCGAGACGCTGATCAACGGGCAGGTCGCGCCGGTGCGGATGGTGGCACCCGGCGAGCCCGTGCGGGTCGTGATGCCGGCGATCGTCCATCGCTTCGGTGAGGGGCACCGTGTTCGCCTCGTGGTGGCCGGCGGCGATCAGAGCTTCCGCGGCGGGCTGGTGCCGCATCAGGTCACCATCGCCGCGGGCGACCCGGGGCAGGCGCTGGTGCTGCCGGTGACGGGCTGAAAACGAGCCCCGAGCAGCACGTGATTGACATCACACCGCCTCGGGATCACACTGGGAACCCTCAATTGAATCCGATGTCAATATCAATATGACGTCGGCCGGTGGAGAGGAACCGCAGGTGACCGAGCTCGGAGGAGTGTGCGACCAGCGCTTCGCGGCGTTGCAGGACGCACTGAAGGATAATCTCGACTCCGGTGAGGAGCTCGGCGCGTCGATCGTCGTGACCCTCGACGGACACCCGGTGGTCGACATGTGGGGCGGATGGTCCGATCCCGATCACACCGCCGAATGGGGACGCGACACCCTCACCAACGTGTGGTCGTGCACCAAGACGGTGACCGCTCTCGCCGCGCTGATGCTCGTCGACCGCGGTCTGCTGGACGTGTACGCGCCCGTCGCGAAGTACTGGCCCGAGTTCGCGGCCGCCGGCAAGGAGCGCGTCGAGGTCCGGCATCTCCTCTCGCACACCTCGGGGGTGTCGGGGTGGGATCAGCCGATCACGGTCGAGGACACGTTCGACCTCGCCGAATCGACGAAACGACTTGCCGCCCAGGCGCCGTGGTGGGAGCCGGGCACGGCGTCCGGATACCACGCACTGAACTACGGTCACCTGATCGGCGAGGTCGTCCGACGGGTCGACGGACGCACCCTGGGCCGTTTCGTGGCCGAGGAGATCGCCGGACCGCTGGCGGCCGACTTCCACATCGGATTGGACCCGTCGGAGTTCGGCCGGGTGTCGAACGTGGTCCCGCCGCCGCCGCTGCCGATCGACCTGGCGTCCCTCGACCCCGCCAGCGTCATCGTCAGGACGTTCACCGGGCCCGGACCGGACGCCTCCGCGTCCTGGTCCGACGCGTGGCGCAGGGCCGAGAACGGCGCGGCCGGCGGTCAGGGCAACGCCCGGTCACTCGCCCGGATCCAGTCCGTGGTGGCCTGCGGCGGCGAACTCGACGGCGTCCGCCTGCTGTCGCCGGACACCATCTCCCTCATCTTCGAGGAGCAGTCGAACGGCGTGGATCTGGCGCTGGGGCAGCCGATCCGGTTCGGCGTCGGCTACGGATTGCCGACACCCGTGTCGGTGCCGTTCGTCCCCGAAGGGCGGATCTGCTTCTGGGGTGGCTGGGGCGGTTCGCAGGTCGTCGTCGACACCGAACGTCGGATGACCATGACGTATGTGATGAACAAGATGGGTCCGGGACTGCTCGGGTCCGACCGCACCGCCCAGTACGCGACGGCGACGTTCGACGCACTGGGCTGACGCGGGGGAGGATCAGGACGCCAGACCCTTGTCCTGCAGCCACTCCCGGGCGATGTCGCCCATGTCCTCGAGGTCGGCCACCCGCTCGTTCATCGCGATGAGATCCTCGGTCGTCAACGCCGCCGACACGTCCGCCAGCACGGCGCGGACGTCGTCGCCGGCCTTGTTCTCGTTGATGATCGGGGTGATGTTCTCCGCCAGGAACAGGTGCTTGGTGTCCTCGAGGGCCACGAGGTTCTCCGAACGCATCGCCGGGTCGGTGCTGAACACGTCCGCGACCTCGATCTGACCTCTGAGCAGGGCGTTGAGCGTGAGGGGCCCGCCGGCGTCCAGTGCCAGGAACTCCTTGAACGTCAACCCGTACCTGTCCTTCAGGCCGGCGACGCCGTTCTCGCGGGTCTTCCATTCGGGCGGGCCGCCGAGGGTCAGTTCGCCGGCGTGGGGCACGAGGTCCTCGATCGTCTCGAGCGAGTACTCGTCCGCGGTCTCCTGCCGCACCGCGAGAACGTCCTTGTCCTCGGCGGGCGACGGTTCCAGCGCAATGAGCCCGGCGGGGAGTTTCGCCTTGATCTCCTCGGTCACCTCGTCCGACGCCGTCGCGGTGGTCGCGCTGTCGAGATACTGGAGCAACGCGCCCGAGTATTCGGGCAGCAGGTCGATGGAGCCGTCCCGGATGGCCGGTACGTACACTTCACGGCTTCCGATGTTCAGCTTCTCCGTCACGTCGATGCCGTTCGCACGCAACGCTTCCGCGTAGATGGTGGCGATCAGCTGGCTTTCGGGGAAGTCCGCGGAACCGACGACGATGGCGCCGTCGCTGCTCCCGCCGCCGTCGGCCGCGAGGGGATCCTTGCCGATCCCGCAAGCCGTCAACGACATCAGGGTGGCGCCTGCCAGCGCGACGATCAATGCCTTCTTCATGGTGATGTCCTTCAGGTCAGCGAGGGCTCGGGTACGGACGTGGGACGGGCCGCGACCGCGGTGTCTTCGGAGGCGGAGCGCTTGCACCTGCGCACCCGCCGGGTGAGTCCGGGCGAGACGACCCGCACCGTGAGGAACCCGATCGCGAGATCGAAGGCGAGTGCGAGGAGCGACACGAGGACCGCTCCCGCCGCCATCTGCGCGTAGTCGCTCTGCGCCTTGCCGTCGATGAGGAGTCGTCCCAGGCCGCCGAGCGAGATGTAGGCGGCGACGGTCGCCGTCGAGACGATCTGCAGCACGGCGCTGCGGACACCCGACAGCATCAACGGCAGCGCGCAGGGCAACTCCACCTCGGTGAGGATGCGCATCGACCGGAACCCCATTCCCCGGGCCGCGTCCACGGCGGCCGGGTCGACGGAGCGGATGCCCGCGTACGTGTTGGTGAGGATCGGCGGAATGGCCAGCAGTACCAGCACGATCAGGCTCGGAATCAGGTAGGCCAGCTTGCTCGAGAACGACGGCGCGATGACGAGCACCAGCAGGATCAGCAACCCGATGGTCGGGAGGGCGCGCAGCGAGTTGGCCAGACCGGCGACGACGACGGACCCGCGCCCGGTGTGCCCGATGTACAGGCCGAGAGGAACGGCGATCAGCGCGGCGGCGAACAGGGCGAGGAACGTGTACATCAGGTGCTGGAGGAGCAGGGCCGGAATGCCTTCGGGCCCTGTCCAATGAGCACCGTCGAGCAGGAAGTCGATCATGAGGTGACCACCTTCGGGGTCCACGGGGTGAGTAACCGGTTAGCGAGCACGATGAGGAGGTCGAGAACCAGGGCCAGCAGCAGGCTGAGCGCGATACCGGCGATGATGGGTGTGTAGAAACGCAACTGGAAGCCCTGGGTGAACAGCGAACCGATCTGCGGGATCCCGAGCAGAGCGGCGAGCGAGACCAGGCTGACGTTCGACACCACGGCCACCCGCAGGCCCGCGCAGATGACGGGAACACCTACCGGGAGCTGAACTTTGAGCAGGGTCTGATACGGCCGGTAGCCCATCGCCGTCGCGGCGAGCACGGTTTCCTGGGGCACCGAGTCGAGGGCGTCGGCGACGACGCGAACCAGCATGGCGACGGTGTAGATCGTCAGCGCGACAATGATGTTCATCGGATCGAGGATCTTCGTCCCGAGGATCGGCGGCAGCAGGACGAACAGGGCGAGTGACGGGATCGTGTAGAGCAGGCCGGCGGTCCCCACCACATACGGGTTGATCCGGCGATTGCGGTGCGCGAGCCAGCCGATGGGCAACGCGACGATCACGCCGACGACGATCGGGACAAGGGAGAGCAGGATGTGCCAGCCGACGAGTTCGACGATGCGGTCGGACTGGCGACCCAGCCATTCGAAGTTCATCGGGCCACCGCCCCCGCGAGATCCGCTGACTCGATCGCCGCCACGGCCGCGTGTGCCGTCACGGTGCCCACGAGCACCCCGTCGCCGTCGACGACCACACCCCGCTTGCTGGGTGCGGACAGGGCGGCGTCGAGCAGCGCCCGCATCGTCCCGTGCGCATCGGCGACCGTGCCGCTGAGATTCACGTCGTCCGGGTGAATGCTGCCGACGACCTTCGACGGCTGAACCCACCCGATCGGCTTGTTCGCCGGGTCGACGACGAGAAGCCAGTCGTCGGACGTCCGCGCGAGGGCCTCGCCCGCCGAATCACCCAGACGAGCAACGGGTTCGGCGACCGTCTCCACGCGTCCGTCGAGATTCGCGAAACCCAGCGACCGGTAGCCGCGGTCGCGTCCGACGAAATCGGCGACGAACTCGTCGGCGGGCTCGGTCAGCAACTCCAGCGGAGTGGCCGCCTGCGCCAGGACTCCGCCGGTCCGCAACACGACCACCTGGTCACCGAGTTTGAGCGCTTCGTCGATGTCGTGGGTGACGATGATGATCGTCTTCCCGATCTCCTTCTGCAGTCGGAGGAATTCGTCCTGCAGCTGGCTCCGGACCACCGGGTCGACGGCACTGAACGGCTCGTCCATCAGCATGAACGCCGGGTCCGCGGCCAGTGCGCGCGCGACCCCGACTCGCTGCTGCTGCCCGCCCGAGAGCTGCCACGGATACCGATCTGCGAAATGCGCGGCCAGACCGACCGTCTCGAGCAGTTCCATGGCCCTCGTCCGGGCCTCCTTCTTCGTCTTCCCCAGCAGCTTCGGCATCGTCGCGACGTTGTCCACGATGGTGCGATGCGGGAACAGTCCGGCGTGCTGGATGACGTACCCGATCCGTCGGCGCAGCAGCGCCGGGTCCATGTCCGCGGTGGACTCGCCGTCGAGGGAGATGGTTCCGGACGTCGGTTCGATCAACCTGTTGATCATGCGCAACGACGTCGTCTTGCCGCAGCCCGACGGACCGACGAGGGCCGTGATCTTGCCGCTGGGGCACTCGAGGTCCAGTTTGTTCACCGCTGTCGTGCCGTCCGGGTACGCCTTGGTGACTTTGTCGAATGTGATCATCCGCGTGCTACTTTCGTGTAGTCCGGGAGGTGAGGCGCCCGGAAGTTCGGTGTCGGTGGGACTGCTCTACCGAGCTGTGTCTTTCTCCGGATTCGGCAACTGTTCCAGGAACTTCACCGCAGCTTTCAGGTCGTCGCTCAGGGGGCGGTCGGTGGTCCGGGGGTCCAGGCACGTGCGCGCACGGTGCAGGTAGGCGCCGAGTTCGGTGTCCGTGTCGAGGTCGCGGTGCTGCTGGCCGAGCGCCCGCACCGCCGAGATCAGTTCGCACGCAAGGACGATGCGGGACTGCGCGAGGATGTCGGTCAGCTGGGTGGCGGCCTGGGACGCGAAACTCGCGTGGTCTTCGGTGCCGCGGGAGATGACTGTGTGCCCGAGGGAACCCGGTGCGGCGGCMATCCGGATCTCCGCGATGGCCGCGGACGTCGTGTACTCCAGCAGCATGGTGCCGCTGCTGCCTGCCGGACCGTCGGCCAGGAACGGCCGCAGCCCGGTGACCGCCGGATCCGACAGGTTGGCCAACCTGCACTGCGACAGCAACGCCGCGCTCGACAGCGCGAGTTTCGCCTCGTCCACAGCGAGGGCGATCGGCATCCCGTGGAAGTTGCCGTTGTGGAACACGGCGTCGTCCTCGACGGAGATGAGCGGGTTCTCGGAGGACGAGTTCATCTCGATCGCGAGGGTCCCCCGCAGTCGTTGCAGCGCCTGCCAGGTGGCGCCGAGGATCTGGGGGAGGGCGCGGAACCCGTAGGAGTCCTGCACCCGGGCGGCCCGGACGTCGTGGTCGGCGAGGAGTTCCCGGACCCGGCCCGCCACCTCCTCCTGGCCGAGGTGCCTGCGGGCCGCCTGCACCCGTGCGGCGAACGGCTCGACGGAACTGCGCGTCGCCAGCAGCGACAGCACGCCGACGATCAGCGAATGCTCCAGCCAGTTCGCCACGCTGTCGGTGGCCGTGGCGGCGAGCGCGACGGTCATCGCGTTCGTCGAGATCAAGGGGAGCGCATCACCCTGATGCGCCGTCCACCGGGGCACGACCCGGCCGTCCCGCAGCGGTGTCTCGCCCATCAGTCCGAGCGCGATCTCGGAGAACGCGCTGAGGTCGCCGGTGCCGATGGCCCCACGAGCGTGCACGGCGGGCAGTTCGTCCGCGGCGACGGCATCGATCAGCGCCGTCACGATGTCGGGGTGCAGACCGGATCCGCCGTTGAGGATCTGGTTGACCCGAATGATCATCGCGGCGCGGACGACGTGGTCCGGCAGCGACGGACCCGAGCCGGTGGCGTGGCTGCGGAGCAGTCGGAGGTCCTGTTCGACACCGTCCGAGACGGAGGTGTCCCGGTTTCCGCCGACCCCCGTGGTGCGTCCGTAGATCGGCTGGCGCGCGGCGATGCGCACCGCGGTCTCCCAGGAACGGCGTGCGTGGTCGAGTGCTGCGGGGTCGGGCGCGACGACGGCCGGCTCCCGGGCCAGAGTCGTCAGCTGATCGACGGTGAGCTGGGAGCCGTCGAGCAGCACCGGGACGGGCGGGTGCGGTTCCTCCGTCGGGCGGGGATCTTTCCGGGTCATCGGAACTCCGTGATCGATGCGGTGTACGGGTACTCACGAGGCGGGTGCGGACGACGTCGTCCGGCGTCTGCGTTCAGTGTGGTCTGCCTCACTCGTTCGAGATGTATAGTCCTGTATATACCGCACCCTGTCAACCGTCGGTTTCCGGCGATCGACAGGTTCGCAACCCCTTCCCGAGGGGCTGGCATTCCGGCTAGGTCGACCTCTCACTTCGATCAGTCCCTCTGTGATCGTCCGGAACGTAGGGTCTCGGGAGAGGTGCATATATGGCCATGCATCGATCCCGCTCTGACTGATCGACCGAAGGAATGAGTCCAATGCCGCAGCAGGTACGAGGCGTCATCGCCCGCTCCAAGGGTGCCCCCGTGGAGATCGCGACCGTGAATATTCCGGATCCGGGTCCGGGTGAGGTGGTGGTGGATATCGCGGCGTGCGGTGTGTGCCACACGGATCTGACCTACCGCGACGGCGGGATCAACGACGAGTTCCCGTTCCTGCTCGGGCATGAGGCGTCCGGGATCGTGGAGAGTGTCGGCGAGGGTGTGACGTCGGTGGCGGTCGGCGACTTCGTCGTCCTGAACTGGCGGGCCGTGTGTGGTCAGTGCCGGGCGTGTAAGCGCGGTCGCCCGCAGTACTGTTTCGACACCCACAACGCCGCACAGAGGATGACGATCGAGGACGGCACCGAACTGACCCCGGCGCTGGGGATCGGCGCGTTCGCCGACAAGACCCTCGTTCATGCGGGACAATGCACCAAGGTCGACGCCTCCGCGGACCCGGCGGTCGTCGGGCTGCTCGGGTGCGGGGTGATGGCCGGCCTCGGTGCCGCGGTGAACACCGGCAATGTGGGCCGCGGCGACTCGGTGGTCGTGATCGGCTGCGGCGGKGTCGGTGATGCGGCGATCATGGGTGCCCGGCTGGCCGGGGCGAACAAGATCATCGCGATCGACCGGGACGAGAAGAAGCTCGAGTGGGCSAGGGATCTGGGTGCGACGCACACGGTCAACGGCGGCGAGGTGGAYGCGGTCGAGGCGGTGCGGGAGCTGACCGGCGGTTTCGGTGCGGATGTGGTGATCGACGCGGTCGGGCGTCCGGAGACGTGGAAGCAGGCGTTCTACGCCCGCGACCTCGCCGGCACCGTGGTGCTGGTCGGGGTCCCGACCCCCGACATGACCCTCGAGATGCCGTTGATCGACTTCTTCTCCCGCGGCGGATCCCTGAAGTCGTCGTGGTACGGCGACTGCCTGCCCGAACGCGACTTCCCGATGCTCGTGGATCTGTTCCAGCAGGGCCGGTTGCCGTTGGAGAAGTTCGTCACCGAGCGGATCAAGATCGACGAGATCGAAGAGGCGTTCCACAAGATGCATGCCGGTGAGGTGCTGCGTTCGGTGGTCGTGCTGTGAGCGGGCGGTTGCGGATCGAGCGGGTCGTCACCGAGGGAACCTTCGCCCTCGACGGTGGGGAGTGGAGGGTCGAGAACAACATCTGGCTGATCGGGGACGACACCGACGTGGTGATCGTGGACGCCGCCCACAGTGCGCAGCCGATCGTCGACGCGGTCGGGGGCCGGCACGTGAACGCGGTGATCTGCACGCACGGGCACAACGATCACGTCACCGTCGCCCCGGARCTSGCCGAGCGGTTGCACGCCCCGGTGCTGCTGCATCCGGGTGATGACGTGCTGTGGAAGATGAGCCACCCGGACGGCAAGTACTGGMATCTCGAGGACGGGCAGCGGATCGCGATCGCGGGCACCGARATCCGGGTGATCCACGCGCCGGGGCATTCGCCGGGGTCGGTGTGCCTGTCTCTGCCGGAGGTSGGGGCGTTGTTCTCCGGGGACACCCTGTTCTCGGGTGGTCCGGGYGCCACGGGTCGRTCGTTCTCGGATTTCCCGACGATCATCGGGTCGATCCGGGACCGGTTGTTCGCGTTGCCCGAGGACACGCTCGTCCAYACCGGGCACGGGGACGGGACCACGATCGGTACCGAGGCCCCGCATCTCGCCGAGTGGATTGCCCGAGGACACTGATCCCATGACCGACACCACCGACCGCCCCGAGGCCACCGACAGGTACACCTTCGACGAGGACGATGTCGTCGTCACGCACGAGAAGTCCTATGCGGCGGGTGTTCCTGCGGTGTTGGTGTCGCTCAAGCGTGGTTTGGAGCAGATGGGTCCGGTGCGCACGGCGCGGACCTTCTTCCGGCTGAATCAGCGGCACGGGTTCGACTGTCCGGGGTG
>NZ_JBFUHV010000228.1:0-11413 GCF_056402215.1 Rhodococcus sp. P4_B6
ACGAATGGCCTGTCCGCACCGTCGTCGACCTCCGCAGCCCCCGCGAGTTCGCGACCCGGGAGCACCCGCTGCGGTCGGCCGAGACGGTGGTGCACCAGATCTCCCTGCTGTCAGACGCCGAGGTCGCCGCGCCGAATCAGGGGGCGAGGCTCGCCGACATCTACCAGGGCATCCTCGCGAATGCGGCGGAGCGACTCGTGGACGTCCTGCAAGTGGCGGCCACCGCGCCCGGCCCGGTGCTGCTGCACTGCGCGGCCGGCAAGGATCGCACCGGGGTCGCGGTTGCCTTGCTGTTGCGCACCGCCGGAGTCGAACCCGAGCGCATCGTTGCCGACTACGAATCGACCAACGAACACATGGCTGCCGTCCTGGCGCGCATTACCCGTTTCGCCCCTGAACTCGGTCAGGCGCATCCCAACGACCGCGATCTGCGCGGTGCCGTCCCCGAGGCGATCGAGGGTGTCCTCGACCGCTGGGATGCGCACCCGGGCGGTGTGCACGGGTGGCTGAGGGAGCGCGGTGCCGCCGATGAGACGATCCGACTCTGGACCACGCGTTTCACCGGGTGACGCAGTTCGGCTGAGCGGGACGGGTGCGGGCAGCGGCTCACCGACTCGCGACGGCTCTCATCCGGTCGTCGCGCAGAGCGTCGGTCAATTTGCTGCACCCGCTCTCGCGGCCGAGCAGGGTCCGGCCCAGTAGCACCAACCCCCATGGGCCTATCACCCACACCGGCCAGAAGTAGATCATCATCCCGGTAGCGAGCGAGATGATGCCCCAGATCGCGAAATTGATTCCGCCCGCGACGGCCCAGGCGAGCCACTCGATCTGCTGGTGACCCGGGATGCGGCGACGCGCGGGACGGTTGGGTGGTGTCGCGACCGGGGCAGTGGCAACTGCTGAGGCTGCGGACGGTAGATCGCGCAACACCTGATGCGCCTGCTGCCGGGTGGTCGATCGATAGACCTCTGCCACCCGCTGGTCGAACTCCACGATGGTCAGCCGCCCGGCGGTGAGGTGCCGCCCGAGTTCACCGACGACCTGGTCACGTTCGGAATCGGATATCCGGATGTTGTCCGCGTACTGCATCGGACCCTCCTTGGCGATGACGTTCCACTGTGGAATGTCGCTGATAACCATGATCGATATGACACAGTGGAATGTCAACCCCGATCGAGCGAAGGACCGCGAGATGGACGAACGCCCCCTCAACGCCACTGCGGCGTCRCTCCTCGGGTTCCTGCACGAGGGTTCCAAGACCGGATGGGATCTGGTGGTGACCGCGCAGGAACGCATCGGCAAGTTCTGGTCGATCACGACCAGCCAGGTCTATCGAGAACTCGCGGCAATGGAGCGTGCCGGTTTGATCGAGGCGGGGGAGCGCGGTGCCCGCGAACGCAAGCCCTACACGCTCACCGACGAGGGTCGCCGGGCGTTCGCGGAATGGATCGAGCGAGAACCCGGCCAGGAGAACATTCGCTACCCGTTGCTTCTCACCGTCGCGTTCGGCGCGCACCTTCCGCCCGAGCGATTGGCCGCGATGCTGGACTCGCACCGCGCGGCCCACGAGAGTCAGCTCGCCGAGTACGAGCGTGACGCCGCCGTGCACGGATCCAACCGATTTGCGCTGGCGACACTCGACTTCGGGATCGTGTACGAGCGCGCAGTGCTCGACTGGTTCGACCTGGTCGAGGACCGGCTGGGGCAGTGAACGTTCGATCGCGCCTCGCCGGGTGCTGGTGTCGGGCAGTCAGCCGATCACGCCGTCCTCGGTGACGACGGCCGTCGGCAGGTCCAGTCGTCGCGGAGTCCCGGCCTCGTCGTGAATCACGGTGACAAAGGCCGGAAACACGATTCGCCACGAGCCGGCGACGGGAGACAGCGCGCTCGCGGAGAAATCGGCCCACTCCTTCGGCAGCAGCGTCACCGCGACTTCGTCCAGCCACTGCGGCGTCGGGACCCGCCGATTCTGCTCCTCGGCGGGATCGACGACGAATCGCACGTTGGTGGCGATTCCCGTTCCGACGTTGCGGAGCCGGAATCGGTCGACGGGTCCACGGATGCGCTGGACGTCGAACTCGACTTCCAGCGGCCGTGGGAGCGCTTGCTGCGCGGCTTCGGCGATCCGGGTCATCGCTTCGAGTTGCTCGAGCGCCGCATCCAGTGCGACCTCCGCTTCGCGCCTGGCCTGATCGGCAAGACTCGCTTTCCTCCACGCTGCGGCAGCGGTGGCGCCGAGCAACACCGCAGTCGCCGCGCTGACCCACGATGCGGTTCTCATGCGCGGAAACTTACCCGAACGCGAATCCGGCGGGCGCGCTGGTGACGTCTCCACGGGCGGCGAGGTAGCGGACCGCGCTCAAGGGTTGACGGAGAGAAACACGTACGCGGCCAACAGCACCAGGTGGACGCCGCCCTGGAGTCGGGTGGCGCGGCCGGGTACCACCGTCAGCATGCCCACCACCACGGTGATCGCGAGCAGCACGACCTGGGTCGGACCGAGGCCGAGCAGAAGCGGCCCGTCCAGCCAGATGGACGCGACGGCGATGGCGGGGATGGTCAAGCCGATGCTGGCCATCGCGGATCCGAAGGCCAGGTTCAAGCTGATCTGGATCCGGTTTCGCTGCGCCGCCCGCACCGCGGCGAGGGTTTCCGGCAGAAGCACGAGCAGCGCGATGACCACACCGACGATGGATTGTGGCAATCCGGCATCCTCGACCGCATCCTCGATCGCGGGTGATTCCACTTTCGCCAATCCCACGACTGCGCACAGCGCCACCACCAGCAGGGCGAGGCTCATCCCGGCCATCCGGCCGGTCGGGGGCGCGGAGTTCCGGTCGCCGGTTTCCGGTTCATCGGCGATGACCGGCAGGAAGAAGTGCCGGTGCGGGCCGGTCTGAGTGAGGACGAACATCCCGTACAGCACCAGCGAGGCCACCGCCGCGAATACCAATTGGGCCGAGGAGAATTCGGGACCCGGCCGGCTCGTCGTGAAGGTCGGGAGCACCAGACTCAACGTCGCGAGTGATGCCACCGTCGCCAGTGCTGCGCCGGTGCCCTCCGCATTGAACAGCGCGACTCCGTACCTTCGCGAGCCGACGAGCAGCGACAACCCGGCGATGCCGTTGACGGTGATCATCACCGCCGCGAACACGGTGTCGCGGGCCAGCGACGCCGTCGCCGGACCACCCGAGATCATCAACGTCACGATCAGTCCGACCTCGATGACGGTGACGGCGACCGCGAGAATCAGCGATCCGAACGGCTCACCGACCTTGTGCGCAACCACCTCGGCGTGATGAACCGCCGCGAGCACCGCACCGACCAGGACCACCGCGACGGCGAGCACCAGGACTGTGCCGATGTGGCGGCCCCACGTCATGCCCAGCACCGCAACCGCGACGGGTGGTATCACCAGCGGCCACTCCGCAGCGACCGACCGCCACCCGAATGCCATGACTAGACCTTGCCAGCTCGATCCGCTCCGGTGCACCGCAATGGGTCAGGTCCGATCGGTCCGGGCGATCGCTGCGTGGGTGGCGGCTTCGACGGTCATCACGATGAATTCGCGTCTTCGTGAATCCCGGTCGTCGCGGCGAGAACGAGGTGGCGAGAACAGTCGGTCCGCGGTCTGGAGCGTGACCCAACCGTCGACCAGTGTGATCACCGTGATGAGGAGTTCCTGGGCGTCGGCCACGGAAAGGTCGGTGGCTTTCCGTGCTCCCGCAACCAGCGCCTGCGCGTGCTTCCGACGGGTTTCCTCGGCTACCGGTTCCTCGAGTTCGAGGCCTTCCCAGAACAGCAGGCGGGTGAAGGCCGGGTGCGTGCGCTGGTAGTCGAATCGACGGCCGGCGTAGTCGGCGACGGCGGACACTCCGTCTCCGGACAGTTCGACGGCGGCGAGTGACGCCGTCAGTTCACTCTCGACGACGGCGCTGAAGAACGCCTCCTTCTTACCGAAGTACTGGTAGATGCGCTCTTTGTTCACGCCTGCCTTCGCGGCGATCCGATCGACTCGGCCGCCGGCCAGGCCGAACGCACTGAACTCCTCGGCGCCGGCCTCGAGGAGGAGTCTCCTGGTTCGTTCGGTATCCCACGCCACCGGTGAATCCTACGACAAACTCCAACTGTTTGGTTGCAAGTTGCTTCGCCACGCTTTACGCTCCAAGTGCAACTGAATAGTTGGAGTTTCGAAAGGTCTGCCTCAGGATGGAATCTCTCGCTCTCGCATCCGCAGTGGTCGAGCAACTCGCCCCGGCGGTGACAAAGCCGCGCCGCAAGCGTGCGGGCCGGCCTGTCCGGGACGTCGTGTCGGTGCCGTCCATCCACCTGCGGGTCGCCGTCACCTGGGTCTCGATCTTCCCGCTCGTCACACTGGGCATGACCGTCATGACGCTGTCGGGCCCGATCACTGCCGCCTGGCCGACCTGGCTTCGAGCCTTGTCGCTGACCGGGGTCGTCGTTCCCACCGCGGTCTATTTCGTCGTGCCGCGAGTGCTTGCCTTGTCCCTCCGGTGGTTCAGCTGGCGGCGACGGCGGTCCGCCGCTGCAGAGTCCGGCCGGGAGATTCGTGTCGGAGGGGCGAGGTAGGTTTCTGATTGCGACGAAACAGGTCGCCACTCACACTCACGAATCCGAGGCATTCCGGCTCGGGTGGATACGAGGCGCAACCGCGCGTCGTATCTCGGGGGAGTGGCGATCTGTCTCGGCCCACGACGATCGAGCTGGTCGTGCCGGATCAAACCGGTTCGGCGGCGATCCGCCCCGATTTCACGGCGGCCACCAGCACTGCGTGGTCGGCTTCGGTCTGATCGGCGTAGCGGACGGCATACCGCCCGATCGCCTCGTCCAGTTCCGTGTCGCCGGCGAAGTATCCGGCGAGCGCCCGCGGATCGAGGGAGCGGGTATGCGCACGCGCGAGCAGGGCGCCCGCCAGGCGGCCGTAGTCATCGAGATGATCCTGCTCGAGACCGGTTGGATCGATGTCGCCTTTGAGGTTTCGGAACTGCCGCACGATGTAGGGGAGGCCGTCGATGGTCGTCCAGCCCAGGAGGATGTCCGATTCCGCTTGCACCAGCCGGGCGCCGTGCACGATCCGCTTGCCCTCGTGCTTCGGTTCGTCGACCGGCAGGTACGCCGCCAGTGCGGACGGCCGGGCCTGTTTCAGTTGAAGTACGAGCACCTCGTCCCGATTGCCGTGCAGCAGGGCGATATAGCTGCGCAGACCCACGCTGCCGGTTCCGACGATCCGGAACGCGACGTCGGACACGGCGAATCGGGTGATCAGGTTCCGTCGCGACTCCCGAAGCGACTCGACATAGCGTTCCAGCCCGTCGGTCACCGCATCGGCGGTCGCCTGATCCACATGGGTGAGGATCGGCGGATCGTCGATGAACCGTCGCCTGCGGATCCCGGTCTCGTGGTTCTCGATGTGGGCGGTCCATTTCGCCGCCACCTTCTCGCTCGTGTTGCGTCGCGCTTTCTGCGCGGCCTTGTCGAAGTCGTCGAGCAGAGCGTCGGCCTTCGCCCGCGCAAGCACCGACTTGTCCGGCAGCGCATTCCAGGACTGGAGGAACGGAAGTTCGGCGAGATCGCGGATGGTGCGCCGATACGACTTGACGGCGTCTTCGGCGGCCTCGGCGCACGCGCTCTCGGTCACACCGCCTTCGCGTCCGGCGAGTACCAGGCTGGCGGCGAGGCGCTTGAGATCCCATTCCCACGGACCGGGGAGCGTCTCGTCGAAGTCATTGATGTCCATGACAATGTGACCGTCCGGCGTCCCGTACAGGCCGAAGTTAGCCGCATGCGCGTCACCGCACAGCTGCGCCGTCAATCCGGTGACCGGAGAGGCGGCGAGGTCGGCCGCCATCAGACCGGCGGCGCCGCGGAAGAAGGCGAACGGCGAGGCGATCATCCGCCCGATCCGCAGCGGGACGAGATTCGCCAGCCTGCCCTCGTTGTCGGCCTCGACGAAGTCGAGCACATCCGGCCGGCCGGCGCCGGCCGCGGCGTGATCGTGTGCACGCGACGGCCCGGTTGCCTGCAACGCGCCTCCACGCGCGAAGACGTCGTCCGCCTCGTCCTGGGTTCGCAGGTCCACGGCGCGCGCTCGATTCTTCGTCACCACGGCGACACTATCGGAGGCATTTGCGCGGCCTGAACGCTCGGCGCATTCGCCGCACGACATTGTGGCTGAAGAGTGGTTATGCTTCGGTTTCCGGTCGCAGGCAGCATCCGGCGCCGGAGACACGTTCCGGAGGCATGCCGTGCCGCCGGGCCTTCCTTGACGGAGGAATGTCATGTCCGCTGAACCCGTTGCCGCGACGCCCGAAAACCCCGCCGGCCACATCCGATTGACGTCCCACAGTGGTGGCGTCGGGGCTATTCCGGTCAACTGGGGCGCACCCACGGCGTCCGAGCGCGGTCCGGTGGTCGGCACCACCACCAATCGCGCCCACCGCAACGTGATCGGGACGCACAGCGGCTCGTACAGCATCTACCGGGCTCTGGCGGTCGCGTCGGGTGCACTGTCGCGCCACCACAAGGCCGACCTCACCAACACCGCGCCCACCAACGCCATCGGCCCGTATCCGCAGTGGAGCGAGCCCGGCAAGATCGTGAGCCTGGACCCGTGGGGTGCCACGGTCGCCGAGGTCTTCGCGGCCGAGTTGGCGGCGGGGCACGACATCCGGCCCAGCATCGCCGTGACGAAGGCACACGTGATCCTGCCGGAGATCATGGAGGCGATCCAGAAAGGTCGGCTGCACCCGGACGGCCGTTTCCTGCTGCCCAGCGGTGCTGCGCTGGTCACCAAGGCGGCGATCGAGCCCGTCTGGCATCTGCCGGGTGTGGCGGAGCGCTTCCACTGCAGCGAGACGGATCTGCGGCGCGTGCTGTTCGAGGAGACCGGCGGCATGTACCCGGAGCTCGTGACGCGTTCGGATCTCGAGGTGTTCCTACCTCCGATCGGCGGGCAGACCGTGTACATCTTCGGTGACGCGCGAGACCTGGCCGATCCCGCGGTGGAACTGACCGCGCGGGTGCACGACGAGTGCAACGGCTCGGACGTGTTCGGCTCCGACATCTGTACGTGCCGTCCGTACCTCACACATGCGATCGAGGAATGTATCCAGGGTGCGCAGCGTGGCGGTGTCGGCCTGGTGGCCTACTCGCGCAAGGAAGGCCGCGCGCTGGGCGAGGTGACCAAATTCCTGGTCTACAACGCCCGTAAGCGCCAGGTGGGCGGCGACACTGCCGACCAGTACTTCGCCCGCACCGAATGCGTGGCAGGCGTGCAGGACATGCGCTTCCAGGAAATGATGCCCGACGTGCTGCACTGGCTCGGCGTCCGAAAGATCCACCGCCTGGTCTCCATGAGCAACATGAAGTACGACGCCATCACCGGGTCTGGGATCGAGGTCGGGGAGCGGGTGGACCTCCCCGCCGACCTGATTCCGGCCGACGCGCGCGTGGAGATCGACGCGAAGATGGCGGCCGGCTACTTCACCCCGGGCGCGGTGCCGGACGCCGAAGAGTTGGCGAAGGTCAAGGGGCGGGAGTTGGACGAATGAGCGTGACCGGCGTCGGTCCCGCACTGGACGTCGGGCGGGCCGAGGGTGCGGCCGCGGCCCTGCGCACCACGTCCGCCGTGCGGGAACGCGCGCAACTGCTGCTGCGTCGCGCGCGCGAGGACGGTTCACGCTGGTTCGGCGTGGACGACGGCGCGCTGCATACGGCCGCGGGCGAGGTCGTGGACGTCACGCGTGCCCGCTATCCGGACCTGAAGATTCCCTACCACAGCCGGTGGCGCCATTTCGAGGCCGGCGGAGTGGAGCGAAAGGCCGGGCTGGACGCGCGCCTGGCTGCGCTGGACGCGCCGGGCCGCGCCCGCGCCATGATCGACCTCGCCGTTGTCAGCGTGCTGCTCGATGCCGGCGCCGGTCCCGACTGGCGATACCGCGAGGCGGCGAGCGGACAGCACTTCGCCCGTTCCGAGGGTCTGGGCGTCGCGAGTTGGCACGCCTTCTTGGGCGGACTGTTCTCGAGCGACGTGACGCGGCCGCTGCAGGTCGACGCGGCCGGACTTCGTGGCCTGGACGCGGACCGGCTGGCCGAGGCGTTCCAGGTGGGTCCGTCGAATCCGTTGGTGGGACTCGACGGTCGCGTGCTGTTGCTGCGCCGACTGGGCGAGGCGCTCGCCGCGCAACCCGACGTGTTCGGTCCGCACGGCCGGCCGGGTGGACTGTTCGACCTACTGGTTGCGCCGCAGGGGCCGGCCGCGTCGACGGTGGCGGCCCACGACATCCTGTCGCAGCTGCTGACGTCGCTGTCGGGCATCTGGCCGGCGGGCAACGCCATCGGCGCCGAACCGTTGGGCGACTGCTGGCCTCACGAGGCAGTGGACGGTGCGGGTCTGACCCGGGGCTGGGTGCCGTTCCACAAACTGTCGCAGTGGCTGACCTATTCGTTGCTCGAGCCTTTCCAGTGGGCCGGTGTGCAGGTGGTGGGGCTGGACGCGTTGACGGGCCTGCCCGAATACCGCAACGGCGGCCTGCTGCTGGACACCGGCGCGCTGCGCCTGCGCGACCCCGACTGGGCTGTGTGCAGCTGGGCGGCGGGCGACGAACTGGTCGTCGAGTGGCGCGCATTGACGGTCGCGCTGCTGGACGAACTGGCCCCGCTGGTGCGCGCACGCCTGGGTCTGGATGCCCGGGAGATGCCGCTGGCCTGCGTCCTCGAGGGCGGCACCTGGGCGGCGGGCCGTGCGCTGGCACAGCGCACGCGAGGCGGGCTGCCTCCGCTCTCCGTCGTCAGCGACGGCACGGTCTTCTAGAACGAAACGAGGACGGACACATGGGGACAGTACACCTGATCGACCACCCTCTGGTGCAGCACAAGCTCACGATGATGCGCCGTAAGGATGCCTCCACCAACAGCTTTCGGCGCCTGGCGAACGAGATCTCCGCGCTGATGACGTATGAGGTGCTGCGCGACATTCCGATGCAGGAGGTCGAGATCGAGACGCCGCTCGAGGTCACGACCGGCAGGGTCATCGACGGGAAGAAGTTGGTCTTCGTCTCCATTCTGCGCGCGGGTACCGGCATCCTGGACGGCATGCTGACGATCGTGCCGGGTGCGCGGGTGGGGCATATCGGTCTGTACCGCGATCCGAAGACCCTCGTGGCGGTCGAGTACTACTTCAAGATGCCCGGCGACCTGCACGAGCGCGACGTGGTAGTGGTCGATCCGCTGCTGGCCACCGGCAATTCAGCGGTGGCGGCGGTGGAGCGGCTGAAGGAGTGCGGTCCCAAATCCATCAAATTCGTGTGCCTGCTGACCTGTCCGGAAGGCGTTGCCGCGCTGGACAAGGCGCATCCCGATGTGCCGATCTACACCGCCGCCGTCGACCGCCAACTCGACGAGCACGGCTACATCCTGCCCGGCATCGGCGACGCAGGCGACCGCATCTTCGGCACCAAATAGCAGCTGCGGTCGTTGCCGGTGGTTACGCGGGGAACCGCAACGCGAGTGCTGTCTTGATCTCGATGTGACGCAGCAGGAAGGCGCGCTCGTCGAGCCGCTTGCGCCGCAGCCAGCCGGTGACCTCGTCGTTGCATTTGCTGGCGTTGCAGGAGCCGCAGGCCGGGGCGATGTTGTCGAGGGTGTACCGCCCGCCGCGCGACAGTGCCTGTACGCAGTCGCGTTGCAGCGGCTTGTCGGTCGCACCGCAATACGCGCAGCCGCCCCACGCCTCGGTGAGCGCACTCCACTGCTCGTCGGTGAGGTCGTGCTCGACACTGTCCATCCGACGCTTGCGTTTACGGGCTCCCCTGGCCTTACGACTTCGGTTGACCGCCATCGCCACAGCGTAGGGCTCGCGACGGGTCAGACGGCAACGGGGGCACGCTCTGCTCGAAGGTGAACACGTTCTCCGGGTCGTAGGTGGCCTTGACCTCGCGCAACCGCTCGCGGTGGGAGCCGTAGTACTCGCGCTCCCAGTCCGACGCCGACGCGTTCGGCACGTTGACATACGCGCCGTCGCCGTAGGGGCGCAGCGCGCGCCAGAAGTCGGAGGCCCAGCCCAGCGCCACCGAGTTCAGGGCGGGGTCGTTCCACGCCGCGCCCGGCTCGCAGTAGAACAGCGCGTCGCGGTGCGGGAACGCGGATCCCCCTGGCGGCGCGTGCCGCACGGCCCCGCCGAAGCTCGAGCAGAAGAAGTTGCTCGTCGGGCTGGGTGTGTTGTCCATGAAGCGGACGATCAGGTCGATCGCCTCATCGGGGAACGGGCGGGTGACGAACTGGGAGTAGAACTTCCAGAGGGCGACATCGTTCGGACCCCTGTCCACGTCGCCGTACACGGTTGGCCAGGCACCCTCCGTCACCGTCACCTCGGGACTGCCGATCGTCAACAGCGAGCGCAGTTGGTCCTCTAGTTCTTGCCGCGAACCGCCGTGCAGCAGTGCAGACAGCTCGACCGCGGTGGAATCTGCCTCGAGTGCGCTCGTCAGCCGCTCGTCGGCGACCGGCGCCTCGCGCTGCCATGCTCGAAGTAGGTCACCCAGGTCGCCGTGACCAGTCCACCTCGCGACCAGGAATGTGACGTCAGACAGCTCGTGCAGTTTCAACGTGTAGGACGTCGCGATCCCGAAGTTGCCGCCGCCCCCACCACGGCACGCCCACAGCAGATCGAGGTTGCTGTGCTCGGAGGCCTCCACGACCTTCGCCGAGCGCGCACCGTCGGCGACCACGACCTCTGCGGCGAGCAGGTTGTCGCAGGCCATGCCCATAGTGCGGGTCAGAAGTCCGAAGCCACCCCCGAGAATCACGCCACCGAGTCCGACACCGCCCTCCGAGCCGGTCGGAACGACGAAGCCGTGTTGCCCGAGCGCCGCGACCGTCTCCATCTGCGTCAGACCAGTTCCCACCGTCGCCGTACCCGCCGATTCGTCGATCACGATGTTCTTCATCCGGCTGACGTCGATCACGAGGCCGCCATCGAGTGATGACCACCCCTCGAGGCTGTGGCGTCCGCTGCGGGCACGGAGGGCGATGCCTTCTTCTCGGGCCCAGCAGACCGCGTTGACCACGTCCTGCGTGTCGCAGCAGAACACGATGGCCTCGGGGTAGCGGGAATACAGGCGGTTCCAGCCGACCCGCGCCTGCTCGTACCCGGAATCGCCCGGACGCACCACGTCACCGGTGAGCACGGTGGCGGCGGTCAGAGGCGTCATACCTCGGTCAGTGCGCGAAGACATCGGCGTCTCCGGGCTCGGTGTCCAGTACCTCGCGTTTGAATATCAACAGATAGGCGAAATACACCCCGCCGGCGAGGAGCAACCCGATCGCAATCAGTATGGAGGTCAACGCACTCGAGGGCGACACGATCACGAACACCACGAAGGCCGACCACACC
>NZ_JBFUHV010000229.1:0-11283 GCF_056402215.1 Rhodococcus sp. P4_B6
CTCTCCGTGGCCGTGGGACTCTGCGGCGGCGATTCTGCGCCGCTCGAGTTTGACCCATTCACCCAACAGACTCTCGTTGAGGCCGAGTTCTCGGGCGACCTCTGCGATGGTGCGACCGGAGTCGATCACCCGGTGGGCAGCCTCGACCTTGTACTCGGTCGTGAACGACCGACGCTTGCGAGGGGGCATACGGACATCCTTCCAGCGGGACCGGTGTCCCGCCAAGTCGGTGTCCACTTTCCGGGGGGAACCTCAGCCCTCGATCTCGATGTCGAACGTGCCGCCGGTGTCTGCGGTCACCGTGTGTTCGGCCGTGTCGGTGTTGCGAATGGTGACCTGCGCGCCGGGTGCCACCGTGGCGGGCACCGTGTACGCGAATCCCGAGATGACGATCTCGTTCGCTCCCGCCGCCACCGCCCCGTCGGAGGACGGCATCGCCATCGTGTCGGTGACCGTCGGGGTGGGTGCGTAGTCGACGGTGCTGCCGCCGTCATCGCTGCAGGCGGTGAGCGCACACGCCGCGACGACGGCAGCCGCCGGCAGAGCTGCGGAGAGCTTCATACCCGATACCACGAATCATCGACCCATTCCGTTCACCGAACACGCGAGAGAAATTCGCTCGCCCCGGTGAACCTGTTGGACTGTCGTTCGGGTTGGTATCCAGAGGGCGACCGGACGTTCGTCTTTCGGCGGGTGATCCGCCTGCCGGCCTGCCCGGCCACCTCCGGTGTTTCCCTGTCTCAGTGCCTGTTCGACAACTGCTCACCTAGAACCGGAACCGCACAATGCGGGTGGATCGTTTCATGCCCGGCAGCAGGTTCAAGAGGCGGAACATGCGGCGTACGTTCGCGGGCACCTTGGCCATCAGCACCGGTGAGTCGTTCATCGGTGCCTCGTCGACGTACTCGAGCCGCGGGTGCCAATCGGCCAGCGCGGCCGGATCGTTGAAGCCGCAGTGGAACTGGGTGTCGTATTTGCGCAGCATCGGGTCCCATTTCGAGGTGCGCCACACCCAGACCGCCACCGTGTCGAACTGTAGTCGTCCGGTGGGGAAGGCGTCGACGATGCTGGTCAGTAGCCGCCGGAGGTCGGCCTCGGTCAGATAGGGCACTAGGGCGTGTCTCCCAATAGTTTGAGCCATTCGACGATGCCGGCGAGGAGGAATCCAGCCCGGTAAGTCAGGGCAAGCTTGTCATACCGGGTTGCCACCGCTCGCCACTGTTTTGCCTTGTTGAAGGCCCTTTCCACCACGTTGCGGCCCTTGTACGACTCGGCATCGAAGTTCGGTGGCCGACCGCCCGCGCTGCCCTTGTTCTTGCGGTTGGCCACCTGATCGGACTTCTCGGGAATGACCGCCTTGATGCCCTTGCTGCGTAGCAGTTCTCGATTGGCCTTGGATGTGTACGCCTTGTCGGCACGGACCTCGTCCGGGCGCGTACSGGGTGCGCCGCCACCGATGCGCGGCACGCAGATGCCCTCCAGGAGCGGGCCGAACATCGGGCTGTCGCCGGCCTGGCCAGGACCCACCAGCACCGACAAGGGACGTCCGTCGCCATCGCACGCCAGGTGRACTTTGCAGGTCARCCCGCCGCGGGACCGGCCGATGCCGTGATCGACCGGTTCGTCAAGCAGATTCGTGTAATTCGGTAGWTCCCCCTGTGTCACGCGCGGCGTTGGCRCCGTGCTGGTGCACCCGCACCACGGTGGAATCCACCGACACCGCCCAATCCAGGTCGCCACCGGCATCGGCCATCGCGGCCAGGGCTATGAGYACCCGATCCCACGTTCCATCCCCGGCGTAGCGTCGRTGCCGTTTCCAYACYGTCTTCCAGGGGCCGAAATGCGCAGGTAGATCCCGCCACGGGAGCCYGGTACGCAGCCGGTAGAGCATCCCCTCCACCACGAGTCGGCTGTTCTGGAACTTCCGCCCCCGCAGCCCATCCGAACTGGGCAACAGCAGCRCAAGCAACTCCCACTGCTTGTCCGTCAACACCTCAAACCGATTAACAACGTCTGCCACAGCGAAGAGTCTGCAGCACAACACCCCAAATCATTGGGAGACACGCCCTAGCGGTGATCGGTCGTGGACCTGTACCACGCCCGATCACACCTGCACGCCATGGATTCTCAGCTCGCCGATACCCTCTGCGACGAGCACCTCGACTGGCTGCAAGCCCGGCTCGCCGTCCTTCCCTGAGTTACCGAGGCCTGCGGAACCGAGGAATTGCGCCAGCCGAGCGGGCCGACCGGGCACGGAACTGGCTGACGCCGGGGTGCTGATCAGGACCGCCATCACGGCGGGCAACCAGCGTTCGACATCTATGTGTTGGGACGGTGCTTGTAGAAGGTCAGAACGACAGTCTTTTCTTCTGGCATCACCATGGCGGTCCGGGCTACTGCGTCACCCTCGAACGAGACGTGGTGATTAATTAAATTGGTGATGACATGCCAGTCGGACTCAACTCCTTCAGGCTCCTCCATGAGGATGGGCAGCGGGTTCCGAAGTAGCCGTCCAAAATATTCGGAATCGCTCTTTGCCTCACCCTGGTAGAGGCTCCACTCCTCGTCCCGAATGTCGGATGACAAATCATCGAACTTCACCCATACGCTCTTCGTATCGGCCATTTTGATCCTCTCCCACAGCACTAGGAATTCTTGACACTGTTCCAAGATGAGGTACCGCAGCCTGAGTTTGTCGCAGAGTTCGTCGCGCCATGCGCTCGCTTCACCTGTATTGGCCCCACCGCCTGCGTCATGGGACGCGCAGACCGTTACCTGTCCCGCCACGCAGCATCCATCGCTGAAAGCATATTGATCTACATCGAAGATCGGATGAGACCGACTGAAGATATCGGTCATTAACCGAGACGCCAATCGGTGAGACACCGAACGTGAGAGGTACATAGCGTGGATCGAGACGGGCGTCAGCTGTCGGTGGTAAGAAGGTCGGCGAGGTTGTCCAGACTCGCCCGCATCATGCGGGAGTACGCCTTCGTGACGAGTGGGTCCGCCAGCTTGCCGAAGACTCCACCGAGACCGCTTTCGGTGTCGACCCGATAGGTGAACAGGGTGCCGCCGTCGACCTCCTCGATCCGCGTCGTCGCGGTGACACCGATCTTGTCCCCTTCCACCGACTTGGACGTGGCCACCTTCCCGGGCTGGTACTCGACGAATTCGGTCTCCCAGTCGATCCGCTTACCGAGGACTCGGTTCACCCCGCGCCACCGGGTGCCCACCCCGAGCTCCCCGTCGGTGACCTGCTCGCATTCGACTATCGACGCCTCCCACGACGGCCAGTTCGCCGCATCGGTGAGAAAGTCCCATACTTCCGACGCAGGGCGGGCAATGACGACGGACTGTTCGGTAACCGGCATGGTGATCATCCCTTTTGGTGGTGACTGGATCGGGCCGTGACCGGCCCTCTTCACGCTCCCAATCGGTGCATGGTCAGAAGAATAGAGACCGGCCCGTTTAATGGTCCTCTCGTGCCAGCGTCGCTGTCACTGATGGTTAGCACGACAAAGCGCTGGCAGACGGTGTAGACGAAAGGTGCCTCGCAAGTACCGGCCAGTACTGAGGCACCACGACGCCTAGTGAGGCAACTACAGCCATCGCCTGAAAGCTTGCTCGCACTTGAGACATCCGGTCCTTCCACGTCGAGATGATCGACCCCGCGCATCCCCAGATACCGGCATCTGCAATGCAAGCAATACCAGTATTGATTGCATTCGAATCGATTCGCCCGGTCCGGCTCTTTCCGAAGGGCACCCTTGTGGGATCTCATAAGGCCAGCTCCCGTAACGGTCGTTACTGGGATACCTAACTGGTGAGACGCCGGAAGGGGATCGGTCAAAGACGCTAGGTGACCAACCAATAGGTTGCAGGGGCGTCCTCCGATCGACAACTATTCGACGCCGAGCATCACCTCGGTGGACTTCACGAGCACGGTCGCCGCCACTCCAGCCTGAAGGCCCAGTTCCTCGACAGCTTCCTTTGTGAGCGACGCGGTGACGATCTGGTCGCCCCCGTCGAGTCGCACCTTCACCGTGGCCATCACGCTGCCGATGGTGACTTCGGTGATCGTTCCGGCGAGTTGGTTTCGGGTGGACAGACGCATCGCGAGCTCCCTCTCTTGACGCGTAGCCCCGACGATAGCCGCGGTCATCGGTCGACGAACCGGCCTTCGCAGGCCGCTCGCACCCGACCACGACCGCTGTGCAGATCGACGGACCCACGACCCTTGTGCGGATGGGTGACAGTGACCGCGGGTGAAAAGTGTGCGTACCCTACGGGCGTCGTGTTCGTGTACATCCTGGGACATGTTTGGTGACACTCGCTGGTTCCCACGAATCCAACTGTGAGGCAACCCGTTACATCGACCATGCCGCCCGCGGCGGTTGCGTCGGGCGTGCGAGCCGAAAGGCTGTGGGCGCGAGATCCTCGACGCGCACGCCCGCCTCGGGACCCTGATCACTCAGTACACCTACACCGACGGTGACAAGAAGCTGATCCTGGACCTGCTGGTCGCGTTGGATCTCGACCGATCCGACACCGCCGCCTACGCGGTGCTGCGCGAGGTGAACGCCGACATCACCGCCGTGATCGAGGCCGAGGACCGGATCGCCCTCAAACGCTTCACCGAGGCCGCGATCGTCGACCCGGAACGCAATCCCGTGTTTCCGCACGTGATGGTGATCGACGGCAACGACGACCGCGGTATCGACGTCGGGGTGCTGTCGAAGGCGGAGTACCCGCTGCAGGGGATCCGCACGCACGTCGACGACCTTGCACCGACCGGGCGCCGGATCTTCAGCCGCGCCTGCCCTGAGTACACCTTCGCCTTCCCCGAGGGCAGCGCCCTGGCAGGATTGTCGTTGACGGTGCTGGTCAACCACTTCAAGAGCAAGGGATACGGGCGGCCCGCAGACAACAACGCCCTGCGCCAACTGCAGGCCGAGCGGATCGCCGAGATCTATCGACAACTCCGCTCCGACGAGGTGGAGTTCGTCGCCGTCGCCGGCGACGTCAACGACACCCCCGACAGCGAACCCCTCGCGCCGCTGCTCGCCGACACCGACCTGCGAGATGGGGTCGAGGTCGCCGGCTTCGACGACGGCGGCCGACCCGGCACCTACGCCAACGGCACCGCCGGAAACAAGATCGACTACGTGCTGCTCTCACCCGCGCTGTTCGACCGGGCGACCGGTGGGGCGATCTTCCGTAAGGGCGTGTGGGGTGGAAAACACGGCACCCTCTTCGAGCACTTTCCGACCATGACCTCCCCGGTCCACGCGGCCTCCGATCATGCGGCGATCTACGTCGACATCAAGACCGGCTGATTGCGCTCAGTTTCCTAGCCGTGGCCCGTGTGGAGGGGGTCCAGTCGCTCGGCATGGTGGCGCCGTCGAAGCTGCCGTTTTTTGAAACTGCCGCCGGCGCACACATCAGGATGTTGGCAGACCGTGCGCCTGAGGGGGTGCGGACCCCGGTGTGGTCAGTCGAGTGCGGAGACGTTGCGGAGGATCACCGTCGGGAACCGAAACGCGATCGCCTCGACGAGTCGGCGCACCTGGTATAGCTCACGGCGTAGGGCTGCGGCCTCGGTGTACAGCCCGCCGCGCAGGGCTGCGGTCTCGGCGGATAGCCGCTCCGCGCGAAGTTCGTGGGTTCGTTGGATGCGTTGCATCAACGCCTCGGCCCTGTCGACGCACTGTGCGAGGGCCTCGATCTCCGGTTCGAGTTGGCCGAGGAACCCGCGTGCCTGCGAACGCTTTTGGTCGTTCGCCGTCGGTTCGGGGGTCATGGTCCGATGGTGGCGGCGAGCGGCGCGGGCGCCCTGTGTTCGACGAGCAGCGCGACAGACTCGTCAATCCGGGTGTCCGCGAAGTGGGTGACCGCTTCCCGGACGGCGGATGCGATCGGCGTACCGGGGGATGGGGCGCGGACACCACTGTTCCCCACCCCCGAGCGGGGAGATGGGGAACGGTGGTGCCGCGGATGAGGGGACGCGGCGGGCTGGGGTGTGGTTAGGAGCACCGGAGGTACCGCGCCGTCCGGGCCCAGACAAGCCCGACGATGCCGGGGACGTCGGTGGGCGGCGACATGGCGGTGCTCCTGCCTCGTGGTGGATGGTCGGTTCCCGGCCACGGTCATCGTCGCCGGGAATACTTGCGTGGTGTCCGGTGTCAGCGTCGAACACCGAGATGGACGCGGGATGTCCACACGGTGCATTCTCCGTGAAATGGCGCTCCGTGGCACGCCCAGCAGGTCGGTTCCGCGGTCGACAGCCTGCCGGGGCCAGCTCCGTGACATCGACGATGCCCGGGCCTTCGAGCAGGACCACCTCGGCGCCGAGTTCCTCGGCCTTGCGTTGCAGGTCGAATTTTGCGACGGTGCCACCACCGGAGTGCGGGTTCATGATCAGCACCGGATGCCGCGCCGGTGGAGCGGGCACCTCACGGACGGCGGTGTCCGAGGTTCGTCTGCGCAGGGCGGTGCGGGCGCAGGGCACCGCGAGCGGCGGGCTCCGGTCGCGGTGTCGGGGCGGCGGATCGGTTGTCGCTCATCGTCATGTCCCCGGGTGCGCGGTGATCCGGCCGGCGTCGATCGCCTTCCGTAACGCGGCGTGATCGCGTTCGTTCTGGTCGGCGTAGGTCTCGGCGAATGCGGCCAGCGCCTTGTCGAAATCATCGTCCGAACCGAGGTACCCGGCGATCGCGAACCGGTCACCGGCGCGGGCGTGCGCATACGCGAGGACCCGAGCACACAACCGTCCGTAGAGGGCCATGGTGTCGGGATTCATGGTCTCGATGACGGCCGACCCCTTGCCGTCGCGGAGTTGGCGGATGTAGTAGTCCCGCACCGCGCCGTCGGCGTCGGGTCCGTGCTGCCAGCCGAGAAGGATGTCGCTCGCGGCTTGCATCAGCCGTTGCCCGGTCACGACGCGTTCGCCGTGATTCGTGAATGCCGGGCCGTCGACGTACTTTTCGAGGACCGACGGTTGTGCCTCCTTGGCCTGCAAGAACAGGGGGTCGCCGCCGGGGCCGCGGAGCAGGACGATCCAGGCCCGGGTGCCGACGCTGCCCACCCCGACGACCTTCCGTGCCGTTTGGACGTACTCGAATCGATCGAACAGGCCACGCCGGGCGGTTTGCAAGGTGTCGCGGTAGTCGCGCATTCGCCGGATCAGCTCCTGGTCGAGTTGTTCGGCTTCGGTGCCGGTGAAGATCTCCTCGATCGGCACGATCAGCGGGGGCGTGCTCACTATGCGCGGCTGCCCGTCCACCAGGGTGGTGAGTTTGGACAGTGCCTGCAGGCTGTCGCGGCCGCGGGATTTGTCGATCGTCTTGCGAACGCGTTTGCGGGTCGAGGAGTCCAGAACGTCGCGGAGCTCGTCTAACTGCGCGGCGGCGTCGATATGGGAATACCAGACCGCGAGCTCGCCACGCTCGGCCTGGTAGGTCATGGTTTCGCGGTATTCGGCCGCGCAGGCACGGGTAATCCGTTTGCGCTGTTTCCGGCTGAACCCGTTGCCGCGCCCGGCGACGGCGAGACTCGCGACGAGTCGTTTGACGTCCCATTCGAACGGGCCGGGATAGGTTTCGTCGAAATCGTTGACATCGAACGCGAGTGTGCGCTCGGGTGTGGCGAAGAGTCCGAAGTTGCTCAGATGGGCGTCCCCGCACAATTGGGTGTGCAGGCCGGTGGCCGAGGCGTGGGAGAAGTCGTCGGCCATCACCAGCGCCGCGCCGCGGTAGAACGCGAACGGTGACTCGGCCATCCGCCCGTACCGGATGGGGACGAGGTCGGGGACCCGGGTGGCCCCCTGGGACTCGAGCAGGCCGACCGGGTCGCGGTCGCGGTGCGGAGCGTGTTCGGCGATGGCGTCGAAAGGGATTCGGCGCCGAACCGTTTCGCCGTGTTCGATCCGTGCCGTCCGGGTCGGATGGTCGCCCGCACCGGCGGGTGATGGATCGGGGAATGGGTCTCGTTCTGTCATGGCGTGGTCCCTCGGGTGGTGTTCGTCCGCGGATCAGGGGTGGTCGGGATGACCACGGCCTACATCGAACCGGCCCCACCATCTTGCGCGACCGGCGCGCCCGCTGCTGGAAATCGGTGGCCTCGGACCTCGCCCTGCACGAGCTGCAAGCGATGAAGAACCTGCATCCGTTGCAGCGAGGCCACGATCTTCACCTGCAGCACCACCTCTGTGAGTGCCTCGGCGTCCAACATCCCCCTACTACTGGAGGACCGAAGGCTTCGACTACTGCGCGGATGTTTGCATTACTGGGGTCGCACCCGAGGTGAACCACCTCGACACCGCCGACGGGTTCAGGTGCGCCCGCTTGCTCACCGTCGCCAGATCCCACTCGTTGGCTTCCATTCGTGCTTGCACGTCAGAGCTTCAATCGGCGCACACGTCGTTGCACTGGAGACCGCTGACAGCAGATTCCTTCAATCGCCGGACCGGCAAGAGTGCCCGTCTGTGCTGGTTGGGGGCGCACACTGCCTCCGGTATGAATCGAGAAGCAGTGTCTTGGATTCGAAGGAAATGAGACGGCTGTCCTGATGCATTGCTCGTCGCGGTTGCTGCTCTGTACCGGCGTTTCGGTCGATTCGCGCACGTGTGCGAGGCGCACCGCGACGAGGATCGTCGAGGTCTTCGATCCGCTCGTTGACCCCGCCTGTGGGCACGGCGGAGGATTTTCTACATGACGCACGATGAAGAGTTGCTGCACATCGACCAAGTCATAGACCGCCTCGATTCGCGCTTCCCGGACCTGCCCCGGGAGAGCATCGAACAGGTGGTGCGTTCGGCGCACGAGCACTTCGCGACCGGGAAGGTGCGGGACTTCGTTCCGCTTCTGGTCGAGCGGCTCGCCCGAGAGAAACTTCAGGGGCTCGTCCCCGTCGTACCTGTCGAGCCCGAGGCGGCGCCGAAGGCCGGTTCCGAGGTGATGAGTTCCGAGGTGATCGCGCGCCGCAGGTCGTGGGCGGGCTGGCTGCGAGGCTGGTACCCGGACACCCGAATGCCGATCGCCGCGGCGGCCACGGAGTAGGCGTTCCCGGCTCGGCTCGGATCGGACCTGATAGTCCGATCCGGATCACCGGTCCTCGAGGTCGTGTCCGTCGCTGAAGTCGAGCCGCCCCTCGTCCAACGCGACGGCCCACCGCCGAACGGGCGCCCAGTCCCGGCCCAGGTGCGCATTGGCGGCGACCTCGTCGCCGTAGTCCTCGACGATCGTGCCGGGCAGCCGGGCGATCTGGTTGCCGCCGGCACCGCCGCGGAACCACACCTTCGAGCCGACCGTGAATCGGCCTGGTGCGCTGCTGTTCGGATGGTCGGACGCGGCTGTCATCCTTGCATGGAGGAGGCTCGCCGGTTGCTTAGCCGCAACCACGTTCGCGGGGCAGCGGGTGGCGGATTGTCCGACTTGGGCTCCTGTCGGGGGACGAACCCGGCTCCGGACAAGGGCGTGGCTCTGCCATGAGGCAGGGCGCACTGCGGGCTGCCCCTGACAAGGGGGTTCTGGTCCGTTACAAAAGGAACAAGAGGCGGGCTCAGGGGTCCGGGAGTGTCGCGCGGACGATCAGAGGTGTACAGGGAGCACCAGGTGGCGATCGAAGCACGCGGCCCCGAGTTCATCGCGGGTGCCGAATCGACGACGTCCAATGAACAGACGTCGATCAGTGAAGGACTGTTTTCCTCGGGAGCGGGTATTCCCAGGCAGCGTGCCGCCGGGCCCGAGTGTCTCGGACAGCCGGGTAATCCAGAGCGAGAGGGAATCCGGGACGATGCGGGAACAATTCGACGAACAGCTCGAGGAGATCAGAAGTGACCTCGTTGAGCTGTGTGCCCTGACGGAGGTTGCGATCGATTGTGCCACGCGCGCCCTGCTCGATACCGACCGCGACGCGGCCGACCGGGCCGCAGAGGTGTGTGCAGACATCGACACCCGGGGCCGGGAGCTCGATTATCGCGCGCTCACCCTGATTGCCCGTCAGCAACCGGTGGCGCAGGATCTGCGGGCGTTGATCAGCGGGATACACAACATCGCAGACCTGCGGCGGATGGGCAGCCTGGCCGCGCACATCGCCGAGGTGGCGCGGCTGCACCACCCCGTACCGGTCGTTCCCTTCGAGCTGCGGGGCATCATCTCGGACATGGGCGTCGCGGCGACGGCGCAGGCCGCGGCAGCCCGGGAGGTCGTGCGGACCCGAGACGAGGCGACGGCGTTGGACTTGATCTGGGCGGACGAGCGAACCGACGAGCTGCTCCGCAAGCTGTTCGCCGCGACCAAGGGCGACGACTGGCTGTACGGGGCCGCGTCCGCGGTGAACATGACGCTGCTCGGTCGGTTCTATGAACGGTTCTGCGATCACACCGTCGAGATCAGTCGCCGCGTCATCTTCGTGATCACCGGAGAACTTCCCGACGAATGACTAGTCGGGCTGGTGGGTCCTCGGGTCGGGCTCGTGCCTGGTTTCGCCGGTGGCCGGGTCGGCCTGGCCCATCCGCTCGAGGTGGGCCTTGATCCATTCGGTGGTGTTGAATCGCGCGGGGTACTCGACCGGTATGTCGGTCATGGTTTGTCTTCTGTCGTCGATGGGTGTGGGCATCGGAGCGCGGCGGCGGGGACCATTGAACCGCCGCCGATCGCTGTGGTCGAGGTGGGCGGGCGCGGGTGATCAATACCGCACCGGCGGTGAGGAATCCGGTGGTGGTCACCGCGATCAGGATCATCACCGGTGCGGTCAGGGCGCCGATCCCGAACACCAGCGCGGCCCCGGACACCGCACCCAACGCCAGGCAGAGCACCCCCGCCGACACGGTCACGAGCCCGGCCACGCTCACCCGCCCGATCCGGTAGCGCGCACGCACCGCGGCCGTGCGGGTCGCGGATGTGGTGGGCCGGTGGGGTGGTCGGTGCCGCGCGCGGCCCGTCACGGGACGCGGGGATCGTTCTCGGCGCCAGGGCGGGGAAGCGGCCGCCCACCGGTGACGTCCTCGACACGCCGGTGAGGTCGGTCGTGGACGGGTGAGGTTCCCCCCGGAAAGTGGACACCGACTTGGCGGGACACCGGTCCCGCTGGAAGGATGTCCGTATGCCCCCTCGCAAGCGTCGGTCGTTCACGACCGAGTACAAGGTCGAGGCTGCCCACCGGGTGATCGACTCCGGTCGCACCATCGCAGAGGTCGCCCGAGAACTCGGCCTCAACGAGAGTCTGTTGGGTGAATGGGTCAAACTCGAGCGGCGCAGAATCGCCGCCGCAGAGTCCCAC
>NZ_JBFUHV010000230.1:0-11159 GCF_056402215.1 Rhodococcus sp. P4_B6
GTCTTGTCCAGGTCGGCCTTGCTGACCACACGGTTGACCATCCCGAGCGTTGCGGCTCGTTCGGCGTCGATGATGTCTCCGGTGTAGAGCAATTCGTTGGTTGCCTTCTGCCCGAGCAGGAACGGCATCAACAGCGTCACAGGCCCGGAGCCGAACCGGATCTCAGGCTCACCGAACTGGGCGTCGTCGGCCGCGATGATCAGATCGCACGCCATCGCCAGTTCGCAGCCACCGGCCAGACACCACCCGGAGACGGCGGCGATGACCGGCTTCTTAAGTCGCCACACCTGCATCGACAGCCCGATGTTGTTGGTCAGGCCGGCATGCCACTGTTCGGCGGTCGAGACACCCATCTCCACTTCCTGGGCGATGTCGTAGCCGACGCTGAACGACTTCTCGCCGCCCTGCAGGACGACGACCTTGATCGCCGGGTCGGCTTCCGCGACGGTCAGGGCCTGCGACAGTTCCTGCATCAATTCGACCGACAGCGCGTTGAGTTTCTTCGGCCGGTTGATGGTCAGCCAGGCGACTTCTCCGCGGTACTCGGTACGGACGAGATCGTCAGTGGATGTGGTCATGCTATTGCCTCGCTTCGCAATTCGATTTCGGAGTCCGACTGCGTCCGCAGACGGGCCTTGTCGACCTTGCCCACGGCGGTCCGAGGCAATGCGTCGACGACGATGAACTGGTCGGGAATCCACCATCGGGGGAATCGCTCACCGACGTGCGCGCGAAGCGCGGCGTCGATGTCCCCGGTGGCGTTGTCGGCGGCCACGATGTAGGCGAGCGGCCGCTCGATCCATCGCGGATGTGCCATCGCCACGATGGCGGCCGACGACACGGCCGGGTGGGTGCACAGGTATTGCTCGAGTTCGGCGGTCGCGATCCACTCGCCCCCGGACTTGATCAGGTCCTTCTCCCGGTCGTGCAGCCGCAAACGGCCTTGCTGGTCGATCGAGGCGATGTCGCCGGTGTCGAACCAGTTCCTGCTGCCGTCCCGTACTCCCACGATGAACGGCCCCCGTACCTGCAGCTTGCCCATGGTCGGCTCGGAGCCGTCCTGAGCGAACTCTCCAGTGTCGACACGTAGCTCCACCAGGGGAATGGGGACTCCGGCCGAGGTCGTGGGTTCGAGGCGTTCGTAGGTGCTGCACGCCATGGTCTCGGTCATGCCCCAAGCCGTGCTGACGGTGGCACCGAGAACGGTCGCCACCGAGTCCACGACGGGCTGCGGGACGGCACTGCCACCACTAAAGACCTCCCGCAGACGGTTCGGCCGCGGTGCGTGCCCGGCGGCGACGGCCGCGCATACGTCGTGCCAGACCGTTGGGACCGCGGCAGCGGCGGTGACGGACTCCTCGCTGAGGATCGCGGCCACGCGGTCCGCAGCGAGGTCACCGCCGCAGAGGACCAGCGACGCTCCGGTCAGCGCGCAGGTCAGAGGCAGCCCCCATCCGTTCACGTGGAAGAACGGTGCCAGTGGAAGGACCCGGTCGGAGCTGTGCAGCCCCGAGGCGGCGGTGGTGGCCTGGCTGAGGGTGTGCAGCATGACCGCGCGGTGGCTGACCGCGTAACTCTTTGGCCGCCCGGTCGTTCCGCTGGTATGGAACAGGTACGCGGTAGTGTTCTCATCCTCCACCGCAGCCGGCGCCGACAGGGTCGCGTCTGCCTCGGTCAGGTCGCGGTAGCGGACGACCGTGTCCGCGTGCTCGGTCCAGTCGCGCTCGCCGACGACCATCAGGGGTACCCCGGCCTGGCGCAATACGCCCAGGACCGACCGGACGTTCCGACCCAGGACCGGGTGGTCCACCATCTCCCCGTCGACCACCACGGCGGCCGGTCGGGGAGACATGGCCTGGTCGATGAGGAGCTCAACGCTCAGGCGTGCGTTGAGGCTGTTGACGGCGGCGCCGAGAAGGGGCACGCCGAGCATGACCTCGAAGTGCTCGAGAGTGTTGAACGCGAGTACCGCGACCGTGTGCCCTGGCCCGATGCCCAGCTCTGCGTGCGCACCGGCGGCCAGACGCTGCGCTCGCGCCGCCACATCGGGGAAGGACCAACGTGTGGTCGGCGACCCGCTGGCTTCTCCTGCGATGCTCACGACCTCCGACTGCGGATGAATGTTGCTCATTCGCCACAGCAGATGGTCGACGGTCAGGGGAAACATGGCTACTTCACCAGGGTGGTGACGACCTGCACCGGGTTGGCGAGGGTGTCCCGAATCGGCGAACGCTTCTGCACAGCGTCGGTAAGCTCCTGCAGCTGCGCGGTCGAGGCGTTCGGGGACTCGGCGTGCACGCTAATCCGGATCTCCTGGGCGCCGGGGCGGACGCTGTCGTCGAGATTGAGGAAGCCCTGGAGATCGAAATCGGTCTGCATCTCCAGTCGCAGCGAGGACAGTTCGATGCCCCGCACGGCCGCGTTGGTGGCGTAGGTGACCGCGTAGCAGCCGGCGAGCGCCTGGAGCACGTACTCGGCGGGGCTGGCAGCCTTGTCCGTGCCCAGCAAAGCCGCCGGCTCGTCAGACTCGAGGACGTACGACGCCTCCCGGCTGCTCACCAGCTCACCGTTCTGGTGCAGCTCGCCCGTGGTCGAACGCTGATGGCAGCCGTCGAGCCACTCGGATCCGAGTGAGAACGTCACCTGGGCGAGTGCGGGGGTCTCGCGGACCGCGTCGATCGTGGAGTGGAGGGCCTGCTTGTCGACACCGTTGATGGTGGCTGAGGAGGTGCTGGTCATGAGGTATTGCCTTTCGTTTCGTGTGAGCGTGCGCGGGCGTCGAAGGATGCCTTCGCTAGGCGTTTGAGGGAGCAGGGGAGTCGTGGTTGTCGACCGCAGCAGTTCTTTTCGGTGAGCTGTGGGGATCGAGATCGATGTCCTTTTTGTTGGTCTCCGGTGCGAGGAAGGCGCAGACCACGGTGATGACGCTGAGGACGGTGAAGTACCCGACCACCAGCCACGGGCTTCCGTTTCCGACTGCGAGCAGTGATGTGGCGATCAGAGGTGAGAAGCCGCCGGCGAACACCGAACCGATTTGATAGCCGACTGATGCGCCGCTGTATCGCACTCCGGTGGAAAACATTTCGGAGAAGAAGGCCGCTTGCGGGCCGTACATCGCGTCGTGGAAGAAGTTCAATCCGATCACCATGGCGAGAGTGATCAGGACCGGGTTCCCGGTGTCGGCCAGGAGGAAGAACGGGCCGATGAACAGTGCGCTGGTAACGGCGCCGAATAGATATAGGGGGCGTCGGCCGAATCTGTCGGACAGTGCTGCCCAGATCGGTACGGAAAAGAGGCCTATCGCTGACGCGATCAGGACGGAGTTCAAGCCGACGCTGGTCGCTGTGCCCAAACTTCGGGCGATGTAGGCGATGCCGAACACCGTGTAGAGGTAGTAGATCGCGTTCTGTGACAGTCGCATTCCGGTTGTCAGGTACACCRCCCGTCGTTCGTGGCGGAACAGCTCGACGACGGGCCTTTCGGCGATGGTGTCGTTCTTCTTCATGTCGGCGAACTTTTCGGGTTCCGACAATCCGATGCGGATCAGTAGGCCGACGAAGACCAGCAGGCCGCTGATGAGGAAGGGGATGCGCCAGCCCCAGGCGAGGAAGGTTGCGTCGTCGAGAACGGTGCGAGCGATGCTGAACGCTCCGACGGCAAGCAGCATGCCGGCGGAGACGCCGATCTGGGTGAAGCTCCCGTAGAAGCCGCGGCGGTTTGGTGGCGCCGACTCCACGGACATCAGCGCTGCGCCGCCCCATTCGCCGCCGACGCCGAATCCCTGTGCGAGACGAAGAACGAGCAGGAGGATCGGTGCCCAGATGCCGATTGAGGAGTGGGTGGGAAGGACGCCGATGAGGGTGGTGCTCGCTCCCATGATCAGCAGCGACGCCACCAGCATCGCCTTACGTCCCACCCGGTCACCGATGTGGCCGGCGACGATTCCGCCGATGGGGCGGGCGAGGAAGCCCACCGCGTAGGTACCGAACGCTGCGATGAGTCCGATCGCGGGGCTGACGTCCGGGAAGAAGAGGGGGCTGAATACCAGGGCTGCGGCGGTGCCGTACAGAAAGAAGTCGTACCACTCGATCGTGGTGCCGACGAAACTGCCGAGCGCAACCATTCTCGGAGAGTTAGGTTTTCGGGTACCCGACGGCGCGTTCGATGAGCTCATAGCCGGGGTCTCCTCTCGGGAGGTGGGTCGCCGCTGAGGTTGCGGTGACGTGTCGAAGGGTGTGGCGGGTGTACGGGTCCGGGTCGTCGCCGGCCGCGACCCGTAGTGGATTTGGGCTTTGAGGGGACGGTCGAATCGTGGTTGTGACGCCCGACCCGCCATCTCTCTGGTGTGTCTCAAGTCTCAACTGGGGCAACCGGGGTGGCAATAACCAAAGCGTCGCGAGGCTCTGCAAATTTGCACAACGGCAGGTGGACGCGGGTATCCGCGGTTCGGCGCCATCAAATCAGGCGTCACGATATAGTTGGATTGTTGGCCATCAGTAGAAATATCGAAGGATTAGGAGTGCCCATGCTCCACGGCGCCGCCCCCACGCTCGACGAGTTGGTGGACGTCCTCAAAGCGCTGGCGGACCCTGTGCGGTTGGATCTGCTCAGGCGCATCGCGGCTGTCGACGAGATGGCCTGTACCGACCTGGTCGAGGAATCCCACGTGTCTGCCTCCACCGTCTCGTATCACGTCAAAACGCTGAGGACCGCCGGCCTGGTGCAGGTGCGTAAGGAGGGGCGCAACTTCCACTACACATATCGGCCGGAGACTGCCCGGTCGCTGACGGCTGCGCTGAACAGTTTGGGATGAGCTCGTGGTGTACAGATCAACCGTCAGCGGTCGTGGGACAGGTGTGTATCACGTGGCGCACGGTGCGGATCCGGCGCGCCCGCTACGGTTCGACGGCGATCCCGCGTTCGGCGGCAAGGACCGGGCGCTTGGCCCCTTCGAACACCTTCTCGGAGCGCTCGGTGCCTGCTGCCAAATCACTGCCGATATCGTCGCGCGGTCACGGCGAGTGACGCTGGGGCAGGTCCGGACGACAATCGAGACGAGCTTCGACAACTCGGTACTTGTGCGCGGCATGCCGGGAACTTCCCAGTTCAACACCCTAGACGTCGACGTTGCCGTGGAATCGTCACTCGGCACTGAAGAGCTCGGCGACCTTGGGCGTGAGGTGGAACGCCGCTGCCCAATTTTCCAGCTCTTCGTCGCGAGCGGCGTTCGGGTCAGCAGCTCGTGGACGCGGCTGTGAGGCGAAGGCGATAGCGGCTACCGAGCCAGGTGCAGTCCGCTGGCGTTCGCGACCAGCTTCTCGATGTGCTCGGACATGACGCGAACTCGAGCCAGACGCACCAGGTCGCGTGGAACGGAAATCCAGTAGCTGCGTTCAATCTTCGCCGTGATTTTCGTGAGTCGTTGCAGGCGAGGATTTCCATCAGCGATGAATGAAGGAAGCAATGCTATTCCCAGGTCCGCTTCTGCAGACTGGATGAATCCGGCGATGTTGTTGGTCTGAATCTGGGCTTGCGCGTTCGGCAGCAACTCGTACAGCAGATTGAACGTGCTGAAGTCGAGCGCTGTATCTACGTACCAGATCAAGACGTGGTTGTAGAGATCTTCTAACGTCTCTACTGGCGGGTGTGAGGCTAGGTAGTCATGCGACGCATAGAATCCCAGCGAGTAGTTGGCGAGTCTCTGAACTGTCACGGCGCGAGCTTGCGGACGCTCAATCGTGATAGCGAGGTCGAACTCCCGGGGGGTGAGTGACGCGTGTCTGTTCGCCGTGACAACTTCGACTATGAGGCCAGGATGCTGGCGTTGAATATCTCCGAGACCGGGCAGGAGCAAATACGCTCCGAATCCGTCAGGAGCAATAATGCGCACATGGCCGGTCAGGGATGGGCCCCGCGACAAGCAATCTTCCTGCGCTGCAAGCACAGCCGCTTCCACCATCTCGGCATGGACCAGCAGTTGGGCCCCGGCATCCGTTAGTGTCCAGCCCTCAGACGTGCGATCGAACAAGCGATTCTCCACCGCTCGCTCAAGGCGAGTGATGTGGCGGCTGACCGTGGTGTGGTTGATCTGCAAGTGCTTGGCAGCCTCGGTGAGCCTGCCACGACGTGCGACTTCCAGAAAGAGTTTGAGATCATCAGCCGAGAACATTGGTTCACTCTAGTCAATTACGATGTGTCTCAACCAGGCCCAAACTACGTAGAGACTGCTATGGGACGTGAGAAACTGACCGAGGGACCCTGAAGGGTCGGAAGGCGCTCTTCATTCGGCCTTTGCACCGGCGCCGCAACAAAATACCCGGTAGACTTTCCCCGCTTCCTCACCCTTCGGCCTACGCCGCGTGCAGCACTCGACGATGACGTTGGCACCGCTATCGGCGGGTCAGATGCCACCCCGGTCCGCCTCCGGGCATAGCAGGTACTCGCGTTCCCTTGAAGCTGGTGCTCGACTGACCAACCACGTCGCCCGATTGGTCGCGAGCATCGAATCCGACACCGACCGGTCGTTATCTCAGCGTCGGTGCCGATGCCGCCAGTGGGGATGACGAAATCCCCAGGTCGTGTGCACTTGGATGAGATTCAGTCCGTCCTACCCGCCGAGATCCTCCACGCGAAGTTCACCGTCTCGTCGGTGGCCTTGGCGGGGTGGCGCGGTTGGATACTTCATCGCGACTTCCTTTCGTCCTGCGGGGATGCCGACGTGTGCGGTTTGCCATGCACGACGACCCGAAGGTCGGCGTGTCATACGGGGTGGGGTCATTGGCGACGAGTCGGCATGACGAATTGGTACGCCGGTGGGCTGCGTCTGGCTGCCCTCCGACACCGGGCTCATGCGAAGGTGCGGACTCCCGGTGCCGAAGCGCTCATCTGACGCGCGGTGTTGTGTCTTCCTCCGGCTGTCGTTCCGACGCCCGTAGCGCCTCGACCAGCGCACATGTGTCTCGGTGATGACGCATCTTCACCGCCAGGTGCTTCTGGGTCCCGGGCCCCAGTGTGGGTCGTCGAGGCGCTTCGGGTCTTGTGCAGAGCTCGTCTGCGGAGGTTGACAGCGAATGTCGACAGAGATACGTTGATATTCGACATAAATAAGTGATGGCGGTCACGCTATCCGAGGTTTGGAAAGGGCGGCCCAAATGTCGTTCACGCGAGAGCAGGTTGTCGACCGGCTACGCACTCAAGTCGGCCACCAGCGCCCGATCGTCGGCGCGGGGGCGGGCACCGGCATCTCGGCGAAGTTCATCGAACGAGGGGGAGCTGATCTCATCATCGTCTACAACTCCGGACGCTTCCGCATGGCAGGTCATAGCTCGATGTGTGGGCTTCTCCCGTTAGGCGACGCAAACGCGATCGTTCTGGAGATGGGTGAGCGTGAGGTTCTCCCGGTTGTGCACGAGACACCTGTCGTGGCGGGCGTGAACGGGACCGACCCGACCAGGGACATGCGTCGGCTGCTTAACCAGGTTGCGGCGGCGGGCTTTTCTGGCGTCAACAACTTCCCGACGGTGGGACTGTTCGACGGTCGTATCCGGGAGGAACTCGAGGCATCAGGTCTGGGTTTCGAGCGTGAGGTTGAGATGATCGACATCGCACACGACTTGGGCCTGTTCACCATCGTCTATGTCTTCACCCCGCAGGAGGCCGCGGCCATGGCAGCGGTAGGCGCCGACGCGGTAATCGCCCATATGGGGCTGACTGTGGGCGGCAGCATCGGCATGTCGACCGACGGCGCCTTTTCTCTCGAAGACGCCTGCGACCGGGTACAAGCGATCGGAGAGGCGGCACTCGCGATCAAGGACGACGTCATCGTTCTCTGCCATGGAGGGCCCATCGCAACACCCTCCGACGCCGAGTACGTGATGAAGCGAACGAACGCCGTGGGCTTCGTCGGCGCCTCCAGCATGGAACGACTTCCCGTCGAGGAAGCTCTGACCCAGACGACCAAGGCGTTCAAGGCAACAACGACCGCCTGAGGTCGGAAACTCCCTATCTCACTCACCACATCAAGAAGGACCACCATGATTGCCCACCTGCAAGACAACTTCGACTGGGCGGCTGTCGGCGACAAGCTCGCAAACACGGTCACGCTGGTCGTCGGAGGTGCCCGCGGAACGGGCAAGACCACTGCCGATAATCTTCTCCAACTGGGTGCCCGAGTCGCCATCTCGGACCTGAACAAAGAACGAGTCGATGCCGTTGCCGAAGAATTCAAGCACTACGGTGACCGATTCCTCGGCGTCGCAGGAGACGCCACCCGGACCGACGACGCCGAGCGGGTCGCCGCCCAGACCGTCGAAGAGTTCGGGGCGCTACACAATGTCGTGTACTCGGCTGGCGCCTACCGTGCCCAACGTCCCACCCTCGAAATAGGAACCGACGAATGGGACCTCATCATCGACTCTAATCTCAAGGGCGCCTTCGTCACCTACCAGGCGACCATCCCGCACATTGCTGGGGCCGGCGGTGGCGCGCTCGTGAGCATCTCGTCGCTCGCCGGGCGCACCTCCAGCCCCTTCCTTGGTTGCCACTACTCCGCTGCCAAAGCAGGAATTTTAGGGTTGACCAGGCACATCGCCAAAGAATTCGGCCCTCAGAACATTCGTGCAAACTCCATCTGCCCCGGCGGGATCGTCGGGGTACGCATGAACGACTTACTTGCGGATCTGCATCGTGAAGCAGATCTGGTGGAGCTGGCCAAGCAGACTCCGTTGGGACGCAACGTGTACGAGCAGGATGTCGTCGGGGCCACGCTGTTCCTTTTATCCGACCTGTCTCGGTTCATCACCGGTGCCACCCTGGACGTCAACGGCGGCATCCTCACCCTCTGAACAGGACCACACCGTGACCACAACAGTCGCCCTGATAGCGGCACTCGACACCAAAGCGGACGACGCCCGCTTCATTCGCGACCGCCTCCGTGAGCATGGGTTGCAGGTGCACCTCATCGATGTAGGAGTGCTCGACGTACCCCTTCTGCAGCCGGAAATCACCCGCGAGGAGGTGGCCGCCGCCGCCGGAACGGAGCTGGGCGCACTCAGGCGGCGGCACGATCGTTCGGCGGCTGTCGACGCCATGGGGATCGGCGCCCGACGAATCGTCGAAGAACTGGTCGCAGAACAAAAAATCGCGGGTTCATTCGCCCTCGGCGGCGGCGCAGGAACCACTATCGGATCGACCGTGATGCGGGATCTGCCGCTGGGCTTTCCCAAGGCAATCTTGTCCACTGTTGCTTCGGGAAACACCGCGAACTATGTCGGCACCTCGGACATTGTGATGTTCCCGTCGATTGTGGACATCGCCGGTCTCAACCGGATCAGCACAATGACCTATTCCCAAGCCGCTGATGCTTTCGCGGGCATGGTCAACGGCCTCAGTACCAGACCAAAGCCCACTCCGCTTCAGGACCGACCCCTCGTCGCCGCATCAATGTTCGGTGTCACCACGCCGACCGTGATGCGCGCCAAAAGGATTCTCGAGAACGCGGGATGTGAAGTTGTTGTCTTCCACGCAACGGGCGCCGGGGGCCGGGCGATGGAGCGCCTGATCGCGGAGGGCTACTTCGATGCAGTTCTCGACATCACCACCACTGAGTGGTCCGACGAGGTTGTCGGCGGCATTTTGTCCGCTGGCCCCACACGTCTCGAGAGCGCCGCTCTGCACGGCGTACCCCAAGTCGTGTCCCTCGGTGCCACCGACATGGTGAACTTCGGAGCACCAGACACGATTCCTGACGGATTCTCGAATCGTCTGCTCTACCACCACAACGCCGAGAACACACTCATGCGTGTCACCAGCAACGAAGCACGACAGATCGGCGAAGCGATCGGCAGAAAACTCAGCCTCGCCACTGGACCGTGCACACTTCTGATCCCCCTCCGCGGCACGTCGGCACTCGACGGCGACGGCGAACCCTTCAACTGCCCCGAGGCACGCCGAGATCTGTTCGACGCCGTGAAATCGTCCCTGACCGACTCAGCGGTGGCTGTGGTCGAAATCGATCAGCACATCAACGACGAGGCCTTCGCAAACTCTGCTGCCCGTCTACTCCTCGACTACCTCAACCACGTCCCCCACACAGCCCAAGCGAGTACCCATGTCTGAGAACAAGAAGCTCCGCGTAGCACTGATCGGCCCCGGCCGTATTGCGACAGCACATCTACCTGCCATTGTCTCCGCCAGCGACAGTGCCACTCTCGTCGCAGTGGCAGGCCTGCCACACGAGAAGGAACGCACCCTGGACCTGGCCACCCAATACGGAGCCGAGCGTGCGGTCCACGATGCTGAAGCGGTCATCCTCGCCGACGATATCGACGCGGTCGTCCTGACGGTCCCCAACCATGTGCACGCGTCACTGACCACGGCACTGGTTGAAAACGGCAAGCACGTACTCATCGAGAAGCCACTCGCCACCTCATTAGCAGACGCCGACATCATGATTGACGCCGCCAGGTCACATGACCGAGTGCTCATGGTCGGCCACTGCCGACGCTTCTTCGAGGGGGCGCAGACTGCCAAGAGGTCGGTTCCCGACCTCGGTCGGCCACTGACACTGTCTCACACGCTGGGTGTCTTCGCGGAGCATGTGGCAACGGAGTGGTGGAAGTCCGCCTCCAACGCCGGCGGGCTCGCACTGGGCCTCAACGGCCCCCATGTCATAGACACGATGCTGTGGCTTATCGGGAGCCGGCCCACGCGGGTGTATGCCCAGACTCGGCGCCTGCGCGATCTATGGGAGGGCGAGGACGAGGCCATGATGATGGTCGAATTCGAGGACGGCAGCTTGGCCTCCGGTCACATTTCGCTCAACACCCGAGTCCCTGTGAACGACAGACTCATCAACGGGCCAAAAGGCAGCATGCGGCTCACCGACGACCGGAACCTCTGGTTGAACAACACCCAAACGGTCACGGAAGAACTCACTCCCTACATCAACGGCGATTCCTCATTCAATAACCAATTCCGTGAGTTTGTCGACGCGATTCGTAAGGGCAGAGTCCCGCAGTCCTCGGCGGAGGAAGCACGATCGGTGGTTGCCCTCATGGAAGCTGCGCACGTATCCCAAGCAACCGGGCAACCCGTCGACCTCGGCGCGTATCTGACGACCAGAACTTAAGGGAATCACCCATGTCCAGCAACAGTACGAC
>NZ_JBFUHV010000231.1:0-11142 GCF_056402215.1 Rhodococcus sp. P4_B6
ACGCCCGATATTCACACGACGGCGGGAAAGCTCGCCGACCTGCGTAATCGTCAGGCCGAGGCGCAGCACCCGAGCGGTGAAGCCGCGGTCGACAAGGTCCACGCCAAGGGCAAGCTCACCGCCCGCGAACGCATCACCGCCCTGCTCGACGAGGGCTCCTTCGTCGAACTCGACGCCCTCGCCCGCCACCGCTCGGTGAACTTCGGCCTCGCCGACAACCGCCCCGTCGGCGACGGCGTCGTCACCGGCTACGGCACCGTCGACGGCCGCGACGTCTGCGTGTTCTCCCAGGACGCCACCGTCTTCGGCGGCTCCCTCGGCGAAATCTACGGCGAAAAAATCGTCAAGGTCATGGACCTCGCCCTCAAAACCGGGCGCCCCCTGATCGGCATCAACGAAGGCGCCGGCGCCCGCATCCAGGAAGGCGTCGTCTCCCTCGGCCTCTACGGCGAAATCTTCCACCGCAACGTCCAGGCCTCCGGCGTCATCCCCCAGATCTCCCTGATCATGGGCCCCGCCGCCGGCGGCCACGTCTACTCCCCCGCCCTSACCGACTTCGTCGTCATGGTCGACCAGACCTCCCAGATGTTCGTCACCGGCCCCGACGTCATCAARACCGTCACCGGCGAAGACGTCACCATGGAAGAYCTSGGTGGCGCGCACACCCACATGGTCAAGTCCGGCGTCGCCCACTACGTCGCCTCCGGCGAACAGGACGCCCTCGACTACGTCAAGGACCTCCTCTCCTACCTGCCSWSSAACAATCAGGCCGCCGCCCCCCGGATGCTGCCCACCGACCCGATCACCGGMGCCATCGAGGACTCCCTCACCGCCGAGGACCTCGAACTCGACACCCTGATCCCGGACTCGGCGAACCAGCCCTACGACATGCACGAGGTCATCCGCCGCATCCTCGACGACGACGAATTCCTCGAGGTCCAGGCCGAACGCGCCGGCAACATCGTCGTCGGCTTCGGCCGCGTCGACGGCCGCTCCGTCGGCATCGTCGCSAACCAGCCCACCGTCTTCGCCGGCTGCCTCGACATCGACGCCTCCGAAAAAGCCGCCCGCTTCGTGCGCACCTGCGACGCGTTCAACGTCCCGATCATCACCCTCGTCGACGTCCCCGGCTTCCTGCCCGGCACCGACCAGGAATACAACGGCATCATCCGCCGCGGCGCSAAACTGCTCTACGCCTACGGCGAGGCCACCGTCGGCAAGATCACCGTCATCACCCGCAAGGCCTACGGCGGCGCCTACGACGTGATGGGCTCCAAGCACATGGGCGCCGACGTCAACCTGGCCTGGCCCACCGCCCAGATCGCCGTGATGGGCGCCTCCGGCGCCGTCGGGTTCGTCTACCGCAAACGCCTGCTCGAGGCCGCCAACAACGGTGACGACGTCGACGCGCTGCGCCTGCAACTGCAACAGGAATACGAGGACACCCTCGTCAACCCGTACGTCGCCGCCGAACGCGGCTACGTCGACGCCGTCATCCCCCCGTCCCACACCCGCGGACAGATCGTGGCCGCCCTGCGCCTGCTCGAACGCAAAATGGTCACCCTCCCGCCCAAGAAGCATGGGAACATCCCGCTATGAGCGTCGGCGAATCATTGGACAGAGTGACTGCTATCACCGAGGACGACGTGCGCACCGAGACCAGCCCGGACGCGACGTCGCCAGTCAACGGTTCCGCCGGGGGCACCACGCTCGAGGAGGGCGCAGTCACCGACCTCCCCGCCGACAGTGCAGCGGCCGACGCGGCCCGTGAGCCGTTCCTGAAGGTGGTCAAGGGTTCTCCCTCCGACGAGGAGATCGCGGCGCTCGTCGCGGTGCTGTCCGCGGCCGCCGCCGCAGGCAGCGGTGATCCGGATTCGGGTATCCCGCCCGAGTCCTGGGGTGCTCCCACCCGGATGCACCGGAGCGTCGCCCCGTTCTCGCCGTACGCGTTCCCGAACGTGTCGGCGTACCGGCGTTGATCCGGGCCTCGTGACGTCGTTCGTTCTCGCCTCGGCGTCCCCGGCGCGGCTGGCCGTGCTGCGCAGCGCCGGGGTGGAACCTGTGGTGCGAGTCTCCGGGGTCGACGAGGACGCCCTCATCGCGGCACTCGGTGCCGACGCCGCCCCTGAGCACGTCGTGACCGAATTGGCCCGCGCCAAGGCAAAGGACGTCCTCCCCGTTCTCGCACGGGACGGGATCTCGGATGCCGTGATCGTCGGATGCGACTCCATGCTGCTGATCGACGGCGCCCTGCAGGGCAAGCCCGGGACCGTCGACGTCGCGCGCGAGCGCTGGTCGTCGATGGCCGGCCGTAGCGCGACCCTGCTCACCGGGCACAGCGTCCTGCGGATCACCGAGGGCACCGTGGTGGGTGACGCACACGACCACAGCGCCACCGTGGTCCATTTCGCGAGCCCACCGGACGCCGATCTGGAGGCCTACCTCGCGACCGGGGAACCACTCCAGGTCGCGGGTGCGTTCACCCTCGACAGCCTCGGCGGATGGTTCGTGGACCGCATCGAGGGCGACCCGTCCAGCGTGATCGGGATCGGTCTGCCACTCGTCCGGAGGTTGCTCGCGGACGTCGGGGTCGGCGTCGCCGAGTTGTGGGCGACGTCAGACCGCGGCGACTGACCCGTCGTCGACCGGCTGGTTCCGGCGCGGCAGGGTCAGCGACGCCACCCCGATGGCAGCGGCGACCGCCGCGATGATCCAGAGGATGCGGCGTTCCGCCTGCAGAAACGCCTCGCCTGCCGCATTGCGGGTCGATTCCCGCGCCGCGACCACCGCGGAGTCGGCGATCTGCTGCTGGGCAGCACCGAGCGGGGTTCCTCCCGATACCGGTGAGCGGCACTCGTCGGGCACCTTCATCGGGGACGTGGACCCGAGCTGTTCCGACGCGCACCGCACGAACGTCTCCTCCGCGCGCGGGATCAGCCCCGGCGGCACCCCGACCTCGGCGAGCTGAGCGGTCAGCGCCGGCCGCTCGGCCTGCACCGCGTCCGCCGACTGCGTCGCGACGAGGTTGAAGAACACCACGCCGATCACCGCGAGCCCGATCGAACTGCCCACCTGCTGGACCRTCGGCAGCAGCCCGGACACAGAGCCCGCGTTCTGCGGTCGCACGGTCGCGAGGATCGCCGTCTGGAGCGGCGCTACGAACAATCCGAGCCCGGCTCCCCCGATGAACAGGGGCCCGGCCAGCGCCGACCACCTCGGATCGGTGCCCTCGTGCTGCAGTTGCGCTGCCAGCACGACGAGGGAGCCTGCGAACAGCGCCATCCCCGACGGCAGGACGAGGTTGCCGATGCGCCGGTAGACGGCGGCGGAGGCCAGCGCGGCGAGACCGGTGCCGAGCGCCCACGGCAGCGTCATCATCCCGGCCCGCAGCGGGGAGAACCCGAACCCGAACTGCAGGGTGAGAGAGATGGTGAAGATCAGCGACGTGAGCGTGCCGAAGAATACGAACGCGATGGCGGCGCCCAGCGAGAACGCGCGGTCGGTGAACAACTCCAGGCGCATGACCGGGTCGCAGCCGCGGCGCCCGAGCCGCCATTCGTAGACGACGAAGGCGATCAGCACCGGCACCGAGCACAGCAGCATCACCACGATCGACGTCGGCCAGCCGCGTTCACGTCCTTCCGCGAGCGGAAAGATCAGGAGGAACAGCCCGACTGCCGACAGCACGGCGCCGCCCAGGTCGAGTTGGCGAACACCGTCCGGCTTCGCGTCGACGAGGTAGAAGTAGCCGAGGACCAGGGCGGCGAGACCGAGCGGGAGGTTGACGAAGAAGATGAGCCGCCAGCCCCAGCCGAAGAGGTCCCACTGGATGAGAAGTCCGCCGACGAGCGGGCCGCAGATCGTGGCGAGTCCGATGGTCGCGCCGTAGATCCCGAACACCCGCGGATGGGCGCGTTTCGGGAAGAGCCCCGAGATGATGGCGAACGTCTGAGCCGACATCGACCCCGCCGCGAGGCCCTGCAACGCCCGCGACACGACGAGCGCGGTCGGCGACTGGGCCAGTCCACAGAGCAGTGAGGCCACGATGAAGACGGCCAGCGCGGTGAGGAAGACCCGTCGCCTGCCGAGCAGATCCCCCAGTCGCGCCGCCGTGATCAGGGAACATGCGAAAGACAGCGTGTAGACGCTCACCATCAGCAGCTGCGCCGACACCGAGGCGCCCAGATCGACTGCGATGCTCGGAAGCGCGACGTTGACGATGGTCGCGTCCAGGAGTTGCATGAAGACGGCGGCGAGACTGGTGGCCAGACCCAGCCACGGGACCCACCGACCGAGTTCGCCTCGGTAGAGTGCGTCACGCTGAGTCACAGGCATCCGGACAGGTTAGCGGCTCGAACCTCACAGAAAGCTGTGAGGTTGTTCAAAGATTGCTGGATGCTACGCGAAGAACTTGCAGCGTGGAACCCTTTTGCCCGACACTTGACTGGACCGGGACCGACCTGTAATCAGTCTCATACTTCGTTACCTCTCGCGGTAAGGCACTCGGTGCCGCATCCTGTTGCGAGAAGTCCGTGCCACACCCGACCGACCTCGCAACTCGAATTCGACACCAGGAGCCGCTCGATGGACTTGAACTTGATCACCCACTGGAAGCCAGAGCCTGGGCGGGTCGTCGAGTGGAAAGTCACGGACGCGAGTGCACGTGCGGCTGCCGAGGCGCCGGTCGATCCGGCACTGCCGACCACCATGCAGGAACGGCATCTGCGGCGGGCCCGGCTGGCGGCGAACAACGGCGAGACCCAGTCCCCGTGGATCGGCATCGCCTTCGACTTTCCGGGCCGCCTCGACACCGCCGCGATGACCCGCACCCTGGAGCGTTACGTCCTACGGCACGACACGCTGCACAGCTGGTTCTCGTTCGAGAACGCGGACGCCGACCCCACGGACACCGCCAACGCCGTCCGACGGCACGTCGTGCCTGCCGACTCCATCGCGCTCACGGCACACGAGGGCGAGACCCTCACCACCCCTGAACAGGTCCGCGACCACATCGCCGCGCGCTTCGCGAACGACACGAGCGCGTTGGCCTGGCCTGCATTCGTGTTCGGGGTGGTGGAGCACTACGACACCGGGGTTCCCGGGAGCGAGGACAGCTTCACCCTGTTCCACGCCGTCGATCACGCGCACACCGACATGCAGTCGATGATCCTCACGTTTGCCGAGACCCGGATCCTCTATCGGGCCGAACTCGACGGCGCGGAGCCCGAACTGCCGGACCCGGGAAGCTACGTGGAGTACAGCCGGCGGGAACGGGAGAAGGCGGCGACGCTGACCCTCGCCTCCCCCGAGGTCCACGGCTGGATCGGCCACCTCACCCGCAACGGCGGAACCTTCCCGAGCTTTCCCCTCGACCTCGGCGCCTCCGACGAACCCAAACCGGCCATCGGCAGCCGGTTCGACCTCGCCGACGCCGACGAGTGCGAGCGGTTCGGTGCCGTGTGCAAGGCCCACGGTTCCAACTTCATCGGCGGCGTGTTCGCGGCCCTTGCCATCACCGAACACGAGTTGGTCGGGCGCGACCGCTACATGGCGCTGTCCCCCCTCACCACCCGCAACGATCCGCAGTTCTACTGGTCCCAGGGGTGGTTCATCAACCTCATTCCGGTCGGGTTCGCCCTGGAGGATGCCACGACGTTCACGGGACTCGCTCAGCGCGCGCAGGACGCCTACCGTTCGGGCAAGGCTCTCGGTGAGGTGTCCGTGCAGCAGGTGATCGACACCGTGCTCGCTCAGGCCGGCCCCGAGGCGACGTCGCAGCACACCACGCTCGCACCGCCGCCGATCGTGTCGTACATCGACGGCCGGCGGTTGCCGCAGACCGAGAATTTCACGTCGACCCGCGCGACCGGCATCGTAGGTGGCAAGGCCACCCAGATCGCGTCGATCTGGATCAATCGCGTCTTCGAGGGCACGTGGATGGCCGTCTCGCATCCGGACACCGAGGAGGCGCACCGATCGGTGACGGCGTATGCCGAACGATTGTCGACCATCATGAAAACCGTGGCACGCGACGGCGATTACACGGTGACGCCCTTCGCGCCGGCGGCCGCGGAATCCGCGACTGCCACAGGGGCGGAGTAGTGCACGTCACGTCCATCGACCGGTACATGCTCGAACCCGGCCTGGTGACGGAATGGTCCGTCGCGCCGGGCGAAGTGTYGGCCTCGGCGGTGCCGCCGTCGTACAACCAGCAGTTCCATCTCGATACCGCGCGCACGCACGGTGTCGGCCGAAGCGTCTGGATGGCAGCGGCTTTCGACCTCCCCGGCCGACTCGACCGGGACGCGCTCGCGGAGGCGCTGGTGCATTTCATCCGGCGTCACGACACGCTGCAGACCGGCTTCGACGTGAGCCCGGACGCGATGGCACGGGTGGATCTCGACCCCGACGACATCACCGTCGTCGCGTCCGAGTCCTCGGTGACGACGTCACCGCACGAGCTCCGCGACCATCTGCGGTACCGGTTCACCGAGGCGTGCGATCCGCTGACGTTCCCCGCCTACTTGTTCGCGACCATCGAGCGCGACTCGCACTACACCGTGGTCAGTGCGTTCGATCACACGCTCGTCGACGGGTATTCGCTCGTCATCGCGCTGGGCGAACTCCGGCAGATCTATCAGCGAATCATCGGGCTGGGCCGCTCGGGTGTACTCACCGAAGCGGAGCTGACGGAGGAACTCGGTGATCCGGGGAGCTTCCTGCGGTACTGCGAACTCGAGGCCGAGGCGCCGGTCACCGAGATCGGCGACCCCCGGGTGCGGGAATGGGCCCGCTTCTACGAGCGCTGCGGCGGCACCGCGCCCAGTTTCCCGCTCGATCTGGGTGTCGAGGCCGGTAGGCCCGCCCCGCAGGGCGCCGACGTGCGTCCCCTCCTCGATGCCGCGGACACCGACCGGTTCGAGGAGATCTGCCTGGACTCCGGGGGAAGCCTGTTCACGGGGACGCTCACCGCGATGGGCCTGGCCGTGCAGTCGATCGACGGCACCGACCGGATGCCGTTGCAATTTCCGCTGCACATCCGCCAGGACCCGCAGTGGGCCAACGCGATCGGGTGGCTCACGACGAGCGCGCCGCTGACGGTCGAACTGACCCCCGACTGCGACTTCCAAGCCTCGCTGGCGCACACCCACGCCTCGTTCCGCACGGCGCTCACGCTCAAGGGCGTCACGATGGCCCAGGTGCGGGAGGCACTCGGTGACGGATATCGCCGGACCCGCACCGATGTGTTCATGGTCTCCTACATCGACTACCGCAAGCTGCCGGGCACCGACGACCACGACGAACTGAACGCCCATCACATCAGCAACGTGACGGTCGCGGACGATGCCCAGTTCTGGATCTCACGCACCCAGCGGGGTCTCGCGCTGCGGTCGCGGTTCCCCGAGACGCCGACGGCCCGGCGCGCGGTCACGGAGTTCCTGGTAAGGCTGCGGGAGATCATGCACGACGTCTGCGAGAACGGTGTCACTCCCATCGCCGAGCTCACCAGTCAGCTGAACCTGGAGGGCACTCCGGTCGTCTGACCACCGGAGGGCTCGAACAGCCGTCGCCGCATCCCGACTGCGATCCTGGCCGCCTCGACCTTGGCCTGCTGCGCGACGTCGCCGAGGAACAACTCGTCGACGCTGGACGTCCACAGCTCGACCCAGCGGTCGAAGTGCCGGTCGGTGAATCCGTGCCTGCCGTGCAGCGCCCGGTGCACGGCACCGACGCTGCCGCGGTAGACGCCGGTGCGCAGCAGGATCGTCTCCCAGAAGTCGCACATGACGGGCAGGTGGTCGTCCAGGCCGATCACCATGAGCGTCTCGAATACCGGTTCGAGGACCGGGTCGGCGAATGCCCGGCCGTAGAAGTGCCGGAGCAGCAGTTCCAGGTCGGCGCGCGTCGCGATGTCGGGCATGGGGCCTCCGTTCGGGTGCGAATCTACGCGCCCGCCCTCACGTCCTCACCCTGTGCGGAAGGTAAGTGTGAACGCCGGTCGGAAGAACCTCCGGCGTCCGCCTAGAATTGATCCGTCCCCGTCGCATCTGCCCCAGGAGCCCACCCGTGCCCGTAGCGCCAGATCCCACCCAGTCCTTCGCCGAGTACGCCAATCCCGGTCGGCTCGTGTCGACGGAGTGGCTGTCCGCGAATCTGGGCACACCCGGCCTCAAGGTCGTGGAATCGGACGAGGATGTGCTCCTCTACGACGTCGGTCACATCCCCGGCGCCGTCAAGGTCGACTGGCACCTCGACCTCAACGATCCGGTGACGCGTGACTACATCAACGGGGAGCAGTTCGCCGAGCTGATGAGCCGCAAGGGCATCAGCCGCGACGACACCGTCGTGATCTACGGCGACAAGAGCAACTGGTGGGCGGCGTACGCCCTGTGGGTGTTCACGCTGTTCGGACACGAGGACGTCCRTCTCCTCGACGGCGGCCGCGACGCGTGGATCGCCGAGAACCGGGACACCGCGTTCGACGTCCCCGAGACCTCCCCCACCGACTACCCGGTGGTCGAGCGCAACGACGCCCCGATCCGCGCGTTCAAGGACGACGTCCTCGATCACCTCGGCAAGGGACCGCTGATCGACGTCCGTTCGCCGCAGGAGTACACCGGCGAGCGCACCCACATGCCCGACTACCCGGAAGAGGGCGCCCTCCGCGGCGGCCACATCCCGAGCGCGCAGAGCATTCCGTGGGCCAAGGCCGCGGCACCCGACAGCCGTTTCCGTTCGCGCGGTGAACTGAACGAGATCTACGGCGGGGTGTCCGCCGACGACGACATCGTGGCGTACTGCCGGATCGGTGAGCGTTCCAGTCACACCTGGTTCGTCCTCACCCACCTGCTCGGTTACCCCAATGTCCGCAACTACGACGGTTCGTGGACGGAATGGGGCAACATGGTTCGCGTTCCGATCGTCAGGGGTGAAGAGCCGGGAGACGTTCCCGGCGCAACGTCATGACCGAACTACCCGATTCGCTTGCCGAGATCGTCGACGACTTCGCCGCCGTCGACGGCTCGGACAAGCTGCAGTTGCTGCTGGAATTCAGCCGCGAACTGGCGGCCCTGCCTGCCGAACTCGAGCAGGACGCGATGGAACCGGTGCCGGAGTGCCAGTCTCCGCTGTTCCTTTCGGTCGACGACTCCGATCCGGAGCACGTGCGACTGCACTTCAGCGCGCCCGCGGAGGCACCGACGACGCGGGGTTTCGCGTCGATCCTCCACCAGGGCCTGGATGGGCACAGTGCTGTCACCATCCTCGGCGTTCCGGACGATTTCTACTCCGCGCTCGGGCTCGCCGACGCCGTCAGTCCGCTGCGGCTGCGCGGCATGTCGGCGATGCTCGCGCGAATCAAGCGGCATCTTCGCGGCTAGGCAGGGTCTGAACACATACCGATGGAATTCACCGAACTTGCCGACTACCCCGTTCCGGTGGGTGCGCTCACCGAATGGCTGCCGTGCGCCCGCTCGGAGTGGGTGGACGATCCCCGTCCGGCTTCGTACATCCACGAGGCGCATCTGCGCCGGTGCGCCGATGCCGAGGGTCGCGAATCCTGGCTGGGCACCGCATTCGAGATCCACGGCACACTGAACGTCACCGCGTTCCGGACCGCACTGGAGAAGTGGACCGATCGTCACGAGGTGCTGCGCTCGCACACGACGTTCGACACGGAGACCGAGCGGGTGTGCCGGCGGACCGTGCCGCAGGGCGGGCTGCACGTGGGGGTCGTCAGCCACGGTTACGACGCCGCCGGGGGCGACAACTTCGCGCACCTGCAGCAACTGTTCGACGAGTACGCCTCGCCGCACAGTTGGCCGTCGTACGTCTTCGCGACGCTGGAAACCGTGCAACGCGACCGGTTCACGGTGTTCTTCGCGGCGGATCACTCGATCATCGACGGGTTCTCCATCGTGCTCGTCGCCCACGAGTTGACCGCCCTGTACGAGCAGGCGCTGTCCGGTCGCACAGCCAACCTGTTCCCCGTCGGCAGCTACATCGACTTCGGCCGCGAGGAGCGTGAGACCTCCACCGACGCCGAGGTGAAGCGTGAGGCGCTCGACGTGTGGCGGTCCGCACTCGAGGGGCCGGGGCTCCCCGAGTTCCCCCTGAAAGTCGGCCCGCGCACGTCGTATGCGCAGCAGAACCTGTCCGCCTGGATACTCGACGCCGACCAGGCGGCGGCGTTCAACTCGGCGTGCCGCGAGGCGGATGTGGGGTTCTTCCCCGGCCTGCTCGCGTGCCTCGGCCTGGCCGGCGCGGAAGTGGCGGGCGATGACCGCTTTCGGACGGTCACCCCGGTCCATACCCGGCACTCCCCGCAGTGGGCGTCCGCACTGGGCTGGTTCGTGGGTCTGAGCCCGATCGACTTCGAGGTGACCTCGGACGGCTTCGCCGCCGTCGCCCGCGAGGCCGCCGACAGCGTGGCCCGGACGAAACCGATCTCGGTGGTCCCGTTCGACCAGATCGAGAAGGAACTCGACATCCCCATCCGGCCGCGCTTCGTCGTCTCCTACATGGACGTCCGGTTCGTGCCCGAAGCGGGCCGCTGGCACGAGCGCAACGCCCGGGCGCTGCGGAGCCGGCAGTACACCCACGACGTGTACGCCTGGATCAACCGAACCCCCCGAGGCGTCAATCTGGCGGTCCGATATCCGGGCAACGACATCGCCGCCGCGAGCGTCCACACGTGGGTCGCGAGCCTCCGCCGGCAACTGGAACAGGTTTCAACCAGCTACCCTTCGGTAGGGTTGCGGAGCGTCAGACAGGCCTGACGGCAATATTCGGTCCGGTGGCAACACCGATCGGTTCGGTGCCTAGACTCCGAAGTGATGCCGTAACCCACCGCCGGTGAACACCCCCGGGGACCACCGCGGAGACAGACCATGCGAACCACAGGAGGCTCAGTGCCCAGTCATGCCAGCGCGCACATCACGAAGGTGCTCGTCGCGAACCGCGGTGAGATCGCAGTGCGGGTGATCCGGGCCGCCGCCGACGCCGGCCTGGCCAGCGTCGCCGTCTACGCCGAACCCGACGCCGACGCCCCGTTCGTGCACCTGGCCGACGAAGCCTTCGCCCTCGGCGGACAGACCTCCGCCGAGTCCTACCTGGTGTTCGACAAAATTTTGGACGCCGCCA
>NZ_JBFUHV010000232.1:0-11014 GCF_056402215.1 Rhodococcus sp. P4_B6
CGAGGTTAGACCAGCGATCCACTCCAGCCGAACAACTGTCTTTGCGGTAGCCAACCCGCGCATATCAGACTTCGACAACGCGTCGACAACCGACACGCTCGCCACCAACCAACAGATTCATCCGGGGCCACCCGAGGCGGACGTCCCTCGACGACGGTCCTGGACGTCCGCCTCCTGCTGCCCTCTTGACAAATCTGCGTCCATATCAGTTCTCGTCGTACCGCGGCCAGCCCGGATACGGAGCAAGCGTCGGGTATGGGGCGTCGTGCGGGAGGTCCCACTTCGTGGGCCGATTCGACGGCCCGTCCGGCATCCGGTTCAGGCATTCGAGGAACGCATCTTGATTTCGTGCGCTCTTTACGTGGTCAACTACTCTCGCCTCGCCGAATACATCGGCGATCGGAGCACGTTCAGGACCTTTCGCCGATTGGATGCCGGTGCTCGAGTCTTTCATCGAAATCTCCACCGTTTCCGCCACGATATTTGTCGTTCCGACGTTGAAGAATCTTCCGTCGTCGCCCTCGCGCATCACCGAGTAGTCGCCTGTGCACACGGTCGCAAACCAACCGTGTTCGGTCGGTGTCATCCAAAGCAGATGTTGAAACTGCGTACCGACAAAGTTTCGCCTCGCCAGATCGTGGGGGTTGCCGTAGTCGGTCCGGAGACTCTCGTCCACAGCTTTCGAGAACCCCGGATATCCCGCGCCCGAGGTAAGGGCCCTGACTGTCAGGTAGTACGACTCCACGTACGCCCTGACAACTGTCGCCGCGGGGGTGAACAAGTCGATGCCGGGATCCGCCGACCAACGGTAGTTGTAGTCGATGTTGTCGGGAATGGAATACGTAGCAGAGTCAACTGCCGGCGACACGACTGGTTCTCGTGTCGGCTCGGATCCGCACGCCGACAACAAGAGAATTGCAGCGATCGTATGGATGCCCAGCCGCCTCACTGCCCGTACCTCAAGTCCTTCACCTGATCACGGCCCGCGTTCAATGCGTCAATGAAATTGCCCAGTCCCGTGATGCCCGAGTCCGTCATGTATCCGACCAAGCCGGACTGCAGCAGAGGGAGTCTCTGGTAAGGATTTTCAGCGCCAATCTCGTCGTATGAAAGCAGTGGGCCATTCTCGCCATCGCGAAACAGATCGAGCCCCTCGTACGGTTCCAGGGCCCCACCGTTCGCCGCCTGCAAACCCAACGCAATCTGGTAGTACTGATTTGCCAGCAAGGCGTTGTCGGCGAAGTCAGTGTTCGCCTGAAGTGTGCTGTCCGGTATGGAGCCCATGACCGCGCTCTTGAACGTCGGGTCGGCGAGATCGATTCCGCTCGAAATCAGAGGGCCTGCGACGGGAATGAATTCGACGCCCTTGCTGATAACTGTCCTGATCGTGTCGTAGGCAACCCCCTTGCTCTCGAAACCGGCTGCGTTCTAGGAGGTTTCGTCGCCGAGTCGGTCGGCGAACTCGAGATCGAACCCCTTGTCCACCACGCCCTGAAGATTGCCCGCCCATCCCCCGTACTGGTAGTGGGGATTCTGATGTGTCTGGCCGTCGACAGCCCATGCCTGTTCCAGTTGCGCCGACACTCCCAGGGCCTGCGCGTTGAAGTAGCCCGCCGCGTCGGCGTTGGAGTCGATCACAGAGAAGATTCGCGGCACTTCCTCCAGCCGCAAGTGCGCATGTCCCGATTCGCCGCTGAAGGCATTGGTTCCGGTAAAGGACTCGGGCACCCCCACCATATTGCCGATGTAGGGTGCGAGTGATGTGCCCAAAGCCTGGGTGATTTCGGGGTTTACCTCGCCGATGGCCTGGCCTTTCATCCCGGGGATGTCGAGGAGTTCGGCGTCTTTGGCCGCGAGGATCTGTGCCAGCCCGAAGGCCGATTCGCCGGCTTGCTGCGACCGGAACATCTCTCCGGGGTCCGACGGATCGGAGGGTCTGGCGTCGCCGGCGATCCAGTCGAACATCCCGGCGACGTTCTGTTCGCCGCCCTCGGCCCAATCGCGCTGGAGCAGCGGCATGACGACGTCGTCGCGGTTGTAGCCGGTCGGCATGCCTTCACCGGACAGGATGTTGTGGACGGCGACGTGATCGCGGCCACCGACCCCGATCATGTCCTGCAGGAGTGTGTCGACGCCGTCGCGGCCCAGGACGTTGTGGTCGAAGGAGTCGCCGATCAGCAGACTCTTGTCGTTGGTGGCCGACGCGATCTCGCCGGCACGGGAGAGGAGATTCTCGCTCAGCTCACTGCCCTGCTGGACGGCAGGGTCCGCGAGTCCGAACGCCTTGGTGAATCGTGCCAGGTCGTGGCCGTTGTTGACGACCATCGACTGCTGCGGGGCGTCGTGTGCGCCCTTCGCGAGGTTGCCGGTCGACGTCACCGGTCCCTCGAACAGCCCACGAAGACTTTCCGGGATGTGACTCTGTCCGCCGACGTCACCGGCTGCACTGCCGACGTTGTAGTTCGACACGACGGCGAGGCCGTTGGACAGCGCGCTCGCGGCCTCCGTGCGACCGTTCTCGCTGTACTGCTCTGAGAGTGCGAGGAAGCCGTCCTTGCCGGCTGCGGTGTAGAACTGCTGGAGGAAATCCATAGTTCCCTGCGGAATGTCGGTGACCTTGCCGCCGTCGGCCAGCGTCTTCACTTGTGCTGGGGTGAGCCCGGCGGCCGCGATCTCCCGCGCAACGCGGTCACGGACGTCCTGCGGAATGTCGGAACCGCCTCGCGCGACCAGCTCGCCCAACTCGGTGCCCTCGTGCCCCGACAGGCCCGCCGACGCGGGGGCGCTCGCCGCGACGGCCCCGAGGGCGTCCCGGATCGCCGTCGCCATGTCCCGATCGGCGTTGTCGAGTTCCGTCAGTGCCCCATCGAGTTGGCTGCGCCAGTATTCCATCAGGTCGGCGTGCTCGGCGGCTTCGGCGTCACTCATCGTCTTCGGCCGACTGACGATCTGCCAGTCGTCGGAGACGGTGCATCCGTCGGTCGCCGCTTTGTCGATCACGGCGGCGACGTAGTCCCGTGCATGACCGAGGCGATCGGCCCCGCCCACCAGGGCGGTCGACAGATCCTCCAGATCGTCTGCGAGCCGACGGAATTCCGTCCGCTCGGTGTTCGCCCGCTGCTCGGCGGCCGCCTGCGACGGGCCGCGCCAGTCGTCGTGGAGGCCTAGATCCGCGACGACCCGATAGACGTCCTCGGCCCGGCTTCGCGTGTCTTCGGCGGTCCGACCGATTTCCTCGCCCGCTGACCTCAGGTCCTGCGGGTTCCAGACGTGCAGTTGCGACCTCGGCGGAATCACATCTCCCCCATCGCCGACAGCTGCGAAGCGAACGCCGTGTCGGTGACGTCGTAGTTCTCGTCCCCGTCACCCGCGATGAACGCCATCTCGTCGATGCGACTGGCTGCCACGCCGAGCGCGGACGCGAGAATGTCGCCGGCGTCCCGGCACGCGGCGGCGGTGTCGGACCCCTCGACGGCCCGGCCCGCGTCGTCGAAGCTCCGCCGGCCGCCCAGCGCCTCGACCTCACGGGCGATGGCGCCGAGCGAACCGGACATCGCACGGAGCATGTCGGGGTCGACCTTGACGACCGTGACGTCCGGTCCGCCGAGCACCGGCGGCAATCCTGGGACGCTCGCCAGCGGAGGCTGCATCGCGCCTGTTCCGTCCAGTGAACCGATGACACTGTCCGGCCACGTCATATCGCCCTCTGACATCGACTTCCCCCTGTTATCTGCATCGAGGTCCACCCCTGGACCCGGGCCACCGAATGCTCGGCGACCGTGGAGAGAATAGCGGACCACCCTCACACGGACGTGTGACCACGACACGGTTGTGCATCGGTTGGGCGGATACGCGGATTGGGAATGGCACGAACCGGGTACCGAGACGAGATGGCCATTACAGATATCAAGGAGTACAGCCACCTCACCGAGGCGGACGTGGAGGCGCTGGGCGCGGAACTCGATGCGATCCGCGCCGACATCGAGGAGTCCCGCGGCGCCCGCGACGCGCGGTACATCGATCGGGCGATCAAGCTGCAGCGGTCACTGGCGATTGCGGGCAGGGTTGTCCTGTTCGGCAGCCGGAAGAGACCGGCGTGGCTCCTGGGTACCGCCCTGATGGGTGCGGCGAAGATCATCGAGAACATGGAACTCGGCCACAATGTCATTCACGGCCAATGGGATTGGATGAACGACCCCGAGATCCACTCGTCGAATTGGGAGTGGGACAACACATGCCCGTCCTCGGGGTGGAAGCACTCCCACAACTACGTGCACCACAAGTTCACCAATATCGTGGGACTCGACAGCGACGTCGGCTACGGGATTCTGCGGATGACCCGCGACCAGAAGTGGTCGCCGGTGTACCTGGCGCAGCCGTTCTACAACGTGCTGCTGGCGTTGCTGTTCGAGTGGGGTGTCGCGCTGCACCACCTGGACGTGGAGAGTATCCGGCGCGGCGACTACGACCGCGCCGAAACCCTTCGCAACGCGAAGGAGGTGGGACGGAAGATCGCGCGGCAGGTCGGCAAGGACTACGTGGTGTTCCCGGCGCTGACCGGCCCGGCGTGGAAGAGCACCCTCACGGCGAACATCACGGCCAACGTGATCCGGAACCTGTGGGCCTACGGTGTCATCTTCTGCGGCCACTTCCCGGACGGTGCCGAGAAGTTCACCGAGGAGGAGTTCGACCAGGAGACGAAGGCCGAGTGGTATCTGCGCCAGATGCTGGGCTCGGCGAACTTCCACGCGGGCCCGGTGCTCGCGTTCATGAGCGGCAATCTCTGCTACCAGATCGAGCACCACGCGTTCCCGGATCTCCCCAGCAACCGCTACGCCGAGATCGGCGTGAAAATGCGGGCACTGTGCGACAAGTACGACCTCCCGTACACGACGGGTTCCCTCCCCCACCAGTACGGACTCACCCTGCGCACCATCTTCAAACTCGCCCTGCCGAACCGCTTCCTGTCGGCGTCCGCGGACGACGCACCGGAGACGGCGTCGGAACTGCGCTTCCGCATCCGGGGTGGGATGAAGGAAGTGTTCGGGGTCGACCCTGCGACCGGTAAGCGGCGCGGGCTGCGCACGGCGCTGGCGATGATCCGCAACTGACCCGGACGCCCGCGCGTACCGGAAGCGTTGCACCGGATCTGATCGAACAGGATCACCTGGGCAGCAACGGTTCCCACCACCGCAACACAAGCAAGAAACGGCTATCGCGGCGATAGCCGCTGAGCCGGAGAAGTTCCTTGACGCTGCCGTGCGCCGACACCAGGATCAGTGAGACCGTCGTCACAAATCCCTTGATGTGTGGAGGTAACCTATGGCGTCACCTGTTCCCACTCCCGAATTCCCTATGCGCAGGACTTGCCCGTTCTCCGCGCCTGCCGGGTACCGCGAACTGCGAGATACTCAACCGGTTGCGCAGGTGAACCTTTGGGATGGCCGTTCGGCCTGGTTATTGACGCGCTACGACGACATCCGTTCGATCCTGCGGTCATCCTCGATCAGTTCGCAGACGAGAAGACCCAACTTTCCCTTCCTGTCCGCGTCCGATCAGGCAGCCAAGATGCAGGACGAATCCCTCCAACGGATGGACGGACCAGAGCACAGCCGACGGCGCCGACTACTGATCCCCTTCTTCACCGTTCATCGGATCGAGGCATTGCGGCCGACTGTGACGAAGTTGGTACGGGAACTCCTGGAGAACCTGGTCACCAAGACTCCGCCTGTCGACTTCTTCACCGAGTTCTCCCTGGTCGTGCCGTCGACAGTCGCATGCGAACTACTCGGCGTCCCCTATCAGGATCACGAATTCTTCCAGGAGAAGAGTGCGATACGGATCTCACGCACAGCCACCCCCACCGAAATCACGGAGGCCACCGACGAACTGCTCGACTACCTCGGCGGACTGCTCGACGCGCGCCGTGTCGAGCCCCGCGACGACGTCATGACCTTCTTGGCGGACCATGTGTCCAACGGTGATCTGACCCGCGAAGATGCGTTGATGGACGCGAATCTCCTCCTCCTCGGCGGCCATGAAACCACCGCCAACGTGATCACCCTGGGAACGATGGCGCTACTCGAGAATCCAGACCAGCTGGCGCGAATCACCTCCGGCGAGGTCACCGTCACCAACGCCATCGAGGAACTTCTCCGCATCACGTCGGTCACGCACAGCAATGCGATGCGCCTGGCGCTCGAAGACATCGAGGTCGGCGGTCGAACGATTCCGGCGGGCGACGGCTTCATTGCGGCGGTGTCCGCGGCGAACTGGGACGAGTCCATCTTCCCGAATCCGGAGGTACTCGATGTCGGCCGGCCGGAAGCCCGCCAGCACATGGCCTTCGGGTACGGCGTTCATCAGTGCCTCGGGCAGGCTCTCGCGCGCATGGAACTCGAAGTTGTGATCGAGGCCGTGTTCGACGTCATTCCCAGTCTCCGGTCGGCACAGCCGATCGAACAGCTCAGATTCAAGGATGATTCAGCGTTCTACGGGGTCCACGAATTCCCGGTTACCTGGTAGCGAACGAACCACACAGACAACTCATGGTGCGGGCTTCACCTGCCGGGTGGGCCCGTGAGGAAGTTCGATGGCAAGGAGCGGTTGTGATTCGGGTGTCGGTAGACAACACGAAGTGTATTGCGGCGGGACTCTGCGTCGGGCGTGAGCCGGGCATCTTCGATCAGAACGACGACGACGGTCTGGTGTTCGTTCTTCGGGAGAACGTCCTCCCCAGCGAGCAAGAGGGGGTGATCGAATCGGAACGTATCTGTCCATCCGGAGCCATTGTGGTGCACACGGATTGATCACGGTGCCCGATCGATGGGTGGAAAGCAGGCTTCACAGTGCGCAATTCGTTCAACGGAACCGAAGTGAGACTCGTGGTCGAACAACGGACGGTCCTCACCGATGACATCATCCAACTCGAGTTACGAAACGAAGACGGATCGGATCTTCCGGCGTGGGATCCGGGGTCGCATATCGAGTTGATCCTGTCGGAATCCATGGTTCGCCAGTATTCGCTGTGCGGAGATCCCGCCGACCGTGGCAGTTGGAAGATCGCGGTGCTCCGGGACGTCTCGGGCCGGGGCGGATCGCAACGAATTCATGATGAACTGCAGGAGAAGTCGTTCGTGACGGCACGGGGGCCACGCAACCTGTTCCCACTCCGGCCGTCACGTAACTACCTCTTCATTGCGGGCGGGATCGGTATCACCCCGATGCTGCCAATGATTTACGCTGCGGCGAAATCGGGTGCCCGATGGGCGATTCACTACGGTGGCCGCTCACGCAAGTCGATGGCTTTCGTCGATCAGCTGTTGGAATTCGACCACGCCGGCGTTCATCTCTATCCGCAGGACGAGGTCGGGTTCATCGATCTCGGTTCAGCACTGGCAGATCCCGATCCCGAGACCTTGGTCTACTGTTGTGGACCTGAACCGCTTCTCGCCGCGGTCGAGGACCAGTGCCGGCCGACCTGGCCTTCGGATTCTCTGTGTGTGGAACGCTTCTCCCCGCGAGCCATCGACGAGCACGCAGCCGAGACTGCGTTCGAAGTAGAACTGGTGCAGAGTGGGAAGACAATTACCGTGAATCCCGGTCAGAGCATTCTCGACGCCGTCGAACAGTCGGGTGTTCCGGTCCTCTCGTCGTGCATGGAGGGTACGTGTGCCTCGTGTGAGGTCGCGGTTCTGGACGGCGTCCCGGACCATCGGGATTCCGTTCTCGACGAGCGTGAACGCGAGGCCGGCAAGACGATGATGATCTGCGTCTCGCGTGCACTGAGTACGCGTCTCGCCATCGACCTCTGACCGGTAGAGCCCTTGCCCCCACGGGGGCAAGGGCTCTACCTTTTCGGCCAGGGCATGACGATCTACAACGCTCTACGTGCCAGGCTGAAGACCTGCCCGGTGGGACCGCCGACGCGCTGCTGGGCCAGCCACCCGACCAGTTCTGCGACTTCATGCGGCAACTTCACACGCTCACTCGGCAAGCCGTCAGGGGCTTCACCCACTGCGACCAGACCTCGAGTGAGCTGTGTCGCTACTGGCCCGGGAATCACTTCGTTCACGTCGATACCATGCTCCCAGACTTCTTCGGCCAAGGTCTTCGTGAGATGACTGACTCCCGCCTTGGACGCACCGTAGGCCGAAAATCCAGCCGTCGTGGAATGCCCGTGACCCGACCCGATCAGGATGATCCGGCCGCCGCCCGCCTCGATCATGAAGGGGAGAACGGCTCGCGCAATATTGAACGTGCCTATCAAGTTCAGTGTGACCACACGGGCCCAGTCGGCGGGATCGGCGTCGATCACCGCGCAGGGAGCCCCCGCACCGGCACTGTTGACGAGAACATCGACGTCACCGAACACATCGACGGCTTCACGGATCGCGGCATCGCACGCGTCGAAGTCGGCGACATCGCACGGTACGACCAGCGCCTTCGCGCCGAGCGCCTCCACCTCATGTGCGACAGCGTCCAGCTCCGCTGAAGTTCGAGAGGCCAGGACGATGTCGGCGCCCGCGCCTGCAAGGTGGAGTGCGCACGCACGGCCGATCCCTCGTCCTGCCCCGGTGACGACCGCAACCTTGTTCGACAGATCGAATGCGTCACTCTTACCTGCTATCTGATTGATCATGCGAGAATCCCTCTGCTACCTAGATCAGACGCGTGCGAAGGGCGGGACGATGTCTTCGTAGTGCACCGCGCCCTTCTCGAGCATGCCCAGCCGGTCCATCACCTCGGCAGCATGCTCGATCCCGCTACGAGTGACCTTCCAGTTGGGACCGACCTTCGGGAAGACACGATCGACCATGAAATCGATTGTCCTGGCCGCGTCTTCCGGTGCCTCGTTGTTGAAGGTTCCCTCGTTGAGGAGTTGTGCCGCAGCAGCCCGATTGTCAGTAATCCATGTCTTGGCCTCCCACTGCGCAGCAAGCCACGCGTCGGCAGTGTCCTGATTCGCTTCGACCTTGTCTTCACGCATGACCAAGGGACAAACCTGCAGATCACTCAACAGCTGCGGGGTACCGGCGGCACTGAAATCGATCAGCATCCGGCCACCGACTTGCGTGGCAACAGACAGACCCGCGCCGAACGTGAATCCCACATAGGCATCGAGCCGATCGTTCTTCATCTGGGCGATGGCCGCCGACAGCTGCCCAACCCCGAGGACAGTAATGTCATCGCGTTCCATCCCAGCCGCCTCGAGCGCCAGATTCAGAATGTTGTCGGTACCTGCACCGATCGCGGTGACACCAATCGTCTTCCCCTTCAAGGAAGCCATCTTTTCGACGAAAGAGGCGTTCTCACCGGGCCAGTTACCCGGCCCCACGATCAGGTTGTAGGTGTTGACCGGCATGCGCATACCGACAATCACCGGCCGTTTGCCGTTCTGACTCTTGGCGAAGGCGAGCATTGCGCCCATCGTGTCCATCGCAGCGCCATCGATCGCGCCCGCACTGACCATCTGCAAACCTTGCACACCGCTCTGGGGGTAGATGAGCTTGGGAACTTCCAGGTTGAAGAGGGAGAACTGGTTTTGAGCGACATTGATCGCATCGATCAGGAAGTTGTCGCCGGATGACGATCCCACGACGAATGGAGTCGGCCTCGCGAGCGCACCAGCTGCTTTCGGTCCCTGCGTTCCGGCTGCTCCGCCGCCTCCGCCGCATGCGGCGAGTACGGAACCGACACCGACGGCCAGCGCTCCAGCGCCGGCAAACTTGAACACATTGCGCCGGCTGATTGCAGACCCGGGCGCCGCTCCGCGAATTCGCCCGGCGGATTCGACACGGTGGAAATCCTTGCTCATCGCTCTCCCTAAGCTCACAACATCAGGGCAGGCAAAATCGATCGTTTCGCCTGAAAGTGGACAGCCGATCCCGAATCGTACAAACCACAGAAGTTCCCGCACGCGATATCACAGGACGTTCACTCACCCAAATCGGCTGGCCACTAGTGGACCAGCAGCGCACCGAGGTGTCAAGGTCGATCGACATACCCGGGAACTATCACCCCGATAGACATTTTCGGTTGCTCGTATACCCCCGGGATGCGATTCTCACCTCATGAGAGATTCTGTGTTGCAACGGCATCCAACTCGGAGTTTCATGCGCCTTCTTCGTCGGACCCGATAGTTCGCGCACAGTTGCCTCCGCTCCCCCGAACTGATCCGTAAAGGAACTGACATTGCACCAAGCACTGAGATCCAATGTGCCTGTCGCCGCCGCCGATGTCGAGTACGGCCGACTTCTCCGGTTGAACGGACATCGGATTGTCGTACTCGGGGCCGGAAGTGGCATCGGGGAACACACCAGTCGCATGTTGGCCTCCATGGGCGCCGAATTGGTATGCGTCGACGTCGACCCCGCGGGCGCGGAGTCGATCAGCCGAACCCTGAACTGCCCTTCACTCTGTGCCGACGTGACGTCCGAGTCCGGCGTCGCGGAACTCGTGAAGTTCATCGAAGACGAAGTCGGGGAGATCCACGGATTTGTCGACGTCGTCGGCAGGACGACTCCGAAGCCGTTGGCGGAGTTCACCTTGGCCGACTGGGAAGACGACTTCCGTGTCAATACCCGGCACGCGTTTCTTCTCGGGCAAGCGCTTTGTCCGCTGATCGCCCGCAGCGGCGGCGGATCCATTGTCTTCGTCTCCAGCTCGTGGTCCCAGTACGCCAGCCCGGCCGCCCCCGGTTACGGTCCCGCAAAGGCGGCGCTGAACACCTGGATCAAGCAACTCGCGGCCGCATACGGTCCGGCGGGCGTCCGAGTCAACGGCGTTACCCCGGGGTTCTTCCTGACCGCCCGCATGGTCGAGACGCTCGACCGGATCGGCCGGACAGCAGCAGAATCGATCGTCAACCAGGCTCTGCTCGAGCGCTTGGGGCAGGCGTACGAGGTGGCAGGCGCCATCGGATTCCTGCTGTCCCCGGCGGCCGGTTACATCACCGGCAGCCTGATTCCGGTCGAGGGCGGTGCGACCTCCCGAGACCCGCTCGGGTTCGCTC
>NZ_JBFUHV010000233.1:0-10967 GCF_056402215.1 Rhodococcus sp. P4_B6
GAATGGGACACCCCCGTCGTAAAGGTCAACTACGCACTCGACCGCAAGATTCCGTGGCCGTCCCAAAACCTCGAATCCGCCGGAACGGTGCATCTGGGCGCCGGCGACGACGGGGGTCGTCCCGGAACGCCCGTTCCTGCTGTTCGGTCAGATGACGACGTCGGACCCCAGCCGTTTCCCGGAAGGAATCGAAAGTGCCTGGGCCTATACGCATCTGCCGCGGGGGATTGCCGACGACGAATCGGCGGAGCTGCCGGCGCACCGAGCGGACGCGATGCTCGAATCGCACGCGCCGGGATTCGCGGAGCGCGTGGTCGGGCGCAACGTGCAGCGTCCCCGCGACCTCGAGGCGAGCAGCGCGAACCTGCACGGTGGGGCCGTCAACGGCGGCACCGCTCAGTTGTATCAGCAGCTCGTCTTCCGTCCGACCCCTGGTTCGTCCGGGCCCTACACGTCGATCGACCGGCTGTACCTGGCCAGTTCCACCGCCCACCCGGGCGGCGGTGTCCACGGGATGTGTGGACACAACGCAGCCAACGCCGCCCTGGCCGACGACGGTCAGGAACTCTCTCCGTCGATGCGGGCAAGGAGCCACCGCGGGCCGACCGTGACGGCCCCGAGTGCCTCGACTCGGGCCCGGAGCCCACGGTCGGCGGTAACGACGGTGATCGGCCGGTCGCCGTCTTTCTCGGCGGCCACCACGTCGACGATCGCGTCATCGCCCGAACCGTCCGCAGACACCACCCGCAGACCGTCGAATTCCCGATCCTGCTCCCCGGCAACCGCGGCCTTCGCCGCACCCTCGATCACGACCACCACCTCGGCCGGTGAGTCCAGACGCTGGTCCAGGGCGCCCAGTTGGACGAGCAATCGCCGGGCCGCACCGGCACGATCACGCCACCAGCCGTCGGGCCGCGAGCCGACGACGTTCGCCGCATCCACCACGATCAGTGCAGTCCTGTCGTCAGTCATTTCCACAGTTTCCCCTCTCCGGAGACCGGATTCACCGGGTCTCCCGAACCGGGCAGCTGTGGGTGCTAAGACAGGGGTGACGGTGCGTCAGGGCGAGGAGGCCGAAATGGACGTCCGCTTCATCTCCGACGACGGTGTGCGTTCGTGTGCGGCGACCGAGTTGAAACAGTTGCTCGACCGGCCCGACGGATTGGTCTGGGTGGACATCCCGACCTGGGACGAACAGGCACACGACGCGTTGACCACAGTTTTCGGTTTTCATCCTCTCGCGGTGCGTGATTCGGAGCACCGCAATCAGGTTCCGAAGGTGCACAGGTATGTGGACCACTTCTTCGTGGTTCTGCACGCGCCGCAGTCGGGCGCACACGGGCACGTGCACTACGTCGAACTGGACCAGTTCATCGGTACCCGCTACCTGGTGACAGTGCACGGCCCCGTGAATCCGGCGATCGATCCCTCGACGGCGATGGTCGAGGTGAAGGTGGTGCTGGGCCGACYGGAGTCGGGCAAGTTGCGGCCCGGCACGGCATTCGAGTTGTCGTTCGCCCTCCTCGCCGCATTGACGGCACGGATGCGGGCTTACACCGCCGAACTGACCAAGGACGTGTGGAAGCTCGAGCAGCAGGTCACCGGCGGGCACCTCGGTGATCCGGAGACGTTTCTCGACGAGATGTTCCGGGTCCGGCACGGCCTGCTGACGGTCGGCACCATGGCCGCGTTGAGCGGGGAGGTGTACGGCAGGATGGTCACCATCGAGGCGTTCGGCGCCGGCAAGGGGCAGGACCTCCTGCTCGATGCGGTCGATCAGTTCCAGCACCTGACCGTGATGGCCAGGGGACAGAAGGATTACCTCCAGGGCACGATCGAGTTCTACCAGGCCCGCACCAACACCAAGATGACCGTCGCCGCGGAACGCCTCGCCGTCATCGCGGCTGTCACGCTGCCAATTACCGCCCTGTCCTCGATCATCGGCATGAACGTGATCGTGAACGAACGGACGCAATGGCCCTCCGTCGCCGTGATCGTGCTCGTCATGCTCGCCATGTCCGGGGCACTGCTCGTCTGGGCGAAGCGCAAAGGCTGGTTCTGACGCGAACGTGTGACCGCCTTTCTGCGAGGTAGTGGCATTTCGGGGCGTCACCACAAACCCCAACTTCCGGATCCGATCAACCACGTTCACATCCAGCAACGACATACGGGGCGGGGGCGCACAGCTCGGGTGGCCGTCCGTCGATACCACTCCCGAGTCCACAGCGCGTCACGTGGATCGCTTGTGTGACTGGAGGGACGCCGGCGGCGACGGGGGACCGCAATCGAGGCGATTGGGATGGCAGCCACTGGCGCGAGAGGCCGGTTGTGATGTACAACGTACTCGTAAGTTTGTGACTCAGGTCACTCGGTCGCTATTACGGGGTACGCCAGCACATGACCCGCATCACGGTGCAACAGCACGATCAGCACACGATATCGTCGCCCTCCGCCGAGGAGCCGTCGACCCGGCACACACTGCGCCCGACCGTGTACATCGCTTCCGTCTCGGCCGCGACAGCGACCGCGCCCGCCATCGTCGTGACGGGCTCCGTTCTCGTCGCGGTGGCCACTTCCCTGTCAGTGCTCGCTGCCGTAGCACTCGCCGCGCTCTTGATCTGACCGTCGTCCGCATCGCGGACGCACCCTTCGACCACCCCGCGGCTCTCGCCGACGCGGAAGACAGAAAGCACTGGCAATGAACACCTTCACGCCCACCTCGGCTCGCAATCGTGGCTTCGCCCCTTCTCGAGGCTCGATGAGCACTGCGGAGATCAAGAACCGCATCGAAGCGATGTTCCGCGAGGACGACGAACGCGAGTCGATTGCAGTTCGGGCGGAGTAGGGCCGACGCCGGTTCTCACGAACTTTCGCCACGCACTTCGTCGCGAAGTTGCGAGTCGAGGGGGACCCGCACGAGGGCGGCTGCCAGTTCCGCGACCCGGCCCCCGCGGGGCGAGGTCGGACAGTGCGTCGGAATCGTCCGGTAGAGCCTCAGATCGCTTGGAAAAGGAGTGTCGTTTCAGGGTGATGTGCGACGGTATCGCCCGGCTCCGATCACCTGTGCGCGGCCTTCTCCACCCTGTCGAACGCGTCGTGAACCGTGCTGCACGTGGGAATGGTCGCGCTCAGCCCGATGGCCTCGATGGGGCGCAAGACCGCCCGATTACCCGCTAGCGCCCACGTAATATGCTGCCGCCGAGCAGATTCTGCGAACTCGGACAGAATTGACAGTCCCGACGTCCCGACGAAGTCGACCGCGGTCATGTCGACGACGACCCGTGAGAATGAGCCTCCGTCGGTCAGATGTGCGAGAGCAAGCGCGAAGGACGGTGCGGCGAGCACATCGATGTCGCCCGAGATTCGTCCCACGGTGGCGTCTGCGTACGGTGCGAATTCGACGGTCATGCGCAGCCCGCGTTCGTGGGTGGGCATATCCAGTGAGCAATGGATGGGCGGAGACGCAGACGGGGGAGTGGCGTGGAATGACGTGCGTGATGTCTTCATGACCCTCCGATCGCGTGCACCCTGTCGGTCCCAGTGCGCTATYGGCGGAAGGAGCGCACTGGCAGGAGGATCACAGCGGCTTGATAGTGCGCGCAAATCCGTCTACCGCGCACTGCTGCGGCCTCCAAACAATCTGCGGCTGTGTTCTCAACCACGCGCGATCAACACTACGGCTCTGCCCAGGTCGGCATCAACCGATTGTCGACACATTCCGACCTCAGTCGAACTTCGAATTGTGATGCGCGATGACTTCCCGCGCGACGCCGGTGAGCTTGATGTTCATGTCCTGCGACGTCTTGCGCAACAGATCGAAAGCCCGGTCCTGCGAAATGTCGTGGAAGGCCATCAACAGCCCGATGGCTTTCCCGATCTCGCGGTTGCTGGCAAGGCCGTCGCGAAGCGTCTGCGCTTCCTGGTGTTCATGGAGCGCTGTCAACGTCACCGCCGCGAAGGCCGTGATCAGAATCGCCTGGTCGATCGATTCGTCGGTGAGTTCTCCGGGGTTGTCCGCGAACAGGTTGAGTGCGCCGACCTTCCGTCCACGGATCATGAGCCGGAACCCTGCGGCGCCTCGGACGGGCGTCTCGGCAATAGTCCGCCGGGCGAGCCGCGGCCATTGCTTCGAACTCGCGAGTTCGGTTTCTACCTGCGGTGCGTCATTCTCGATCGCGTCGAGGCAGGGTCCTTCCTGCTCGGCTCGCTCGAGTGAGTCGACGTGCGCTGCGACCTCGTCGCTCGCCGCCACGGTGATATGACGATCATCCTGCTTCAGCATGAGGCTGGCATGCGCACACCCGGGGACCAGAGTCGCTGCGGCATCGCAGATGGCCCGGTAGACGTGATCGAAGTCGTCGCCGTTGTACACCATCTCTGCCAACTTCGCGAAGACGACGCTGGGACTGTCGCCTCCCATACGTGCCGTCCCCGAAGGATCATTCGGCATGACTCGCCTCCCGAGGTGCAACAACGCGGCGTGAACCGGGCGCCGCAGTTCGAGCGACGTCCGCACAATTCTGCCAGAACGGCGACACCCGCCGGTGGATCGAGCCGACGGTCGCCGACCTGGGACCGACCCGGTTCGACTATTGCCGGCGCTGCGGCCGATGGGTTACTATCGAACGTATATTCGAATAACCTCGGGGGAGGCTGGTCGTGGGGGATGTGGTGGCACCGGATCTGGAGGAGTTGCGGGCGTTCACGGCGCGGTTGCGGTGTGTCGGGCCGTGTGGTGAGGCGGGGTTGGGGATCGAGTGGCTCGATGCGGTGGAGTCGTTGAAGTCGGTGGGGTGTGCGGTGCAGGCGGTGGTCACCGACGATGTCGCCACCTGCGTGCGGGAGGACCGCAAGGTTCGGGGGTTGCCGCGGGCGGAGTGGGACCGCGGTATCGCGTCGCAGATTGCGTTGGCGCGCAGGGAGTCCCCGAACCGCGGTGGCCGGCATCTGGGGTTCGCTCGGGCGGTGGTGCACGAGATGCCGCATACGTTGGCGTTGTTGCGGTCCGGTCGGTTGAACGAGTGGCGCGACGTTGCTGGTGCGGGAGACAGCGTGTCTGTCGGCGGCGGATCGAGCGGTGGTGGATCGCCGGTTGTGTTCGGACCCGAACATTCTCGACGGGGTCGGGGACCGCGGCCTGGTCGCGAAGGCGAAGGCCCTGGCGGTGGAACTCGACGCCGCCGCGGTCGTGGCCCGGTACCGCAACGCGGTCTCGGAGCGGCGGGTCACGACGCGGCCGGCGCCGGATTCGATGGCGTATCTGAGTGTGCTGATGCCGATGGAACAGGCCGTCTGCCTACACGCCACATTGGGTCGCGACGCCGACAGCCTCATCGCGACCGGGGACAGCGGTGGCCGCACCCGGAATCAGGTGATGGCGGATCTGTTGTTCGACCGCGGCACCGGGGCATCGGTGGCATCGGGGGTGCCGGTGGCGGTGAACCTGGTGATATCCGACGAGGCCCTATTGGCGGGTGAGAGTGAGGCGGCGGATCTGGCGGGGTTCGGGCCGGTGCCGGCTGCAATCGCCCGGCAGCTGGTGGCGGACGCCCTTGATAGTGATACCGCGGTGACGTTACGAAACGTGTACTTGTGTCCGTTGTCGGGGTCGTTGACGGCGATGGAGTCGCAGTCGCGTTCGTTTCCGAAGGGTCTTGCGAAGTTGATCGATCTGCGGGACCGCACGTGCCGGACGCCGTGGTGTGATGCGCCGATCCGCCATCATGATCACATTCTCTCGCGCCGCAACAAGGGTGCCACGACGGCAGATAATGGGGCCGGTTTGTGTGCGGCGTGCAATTACGCGAAGGAGGGCGACGGCTGGACCGCGCGCCCCGTCGGGAGGCATGGCCGAACGCATCTCTTCGACCTCGGCACCCCGACGGGGCACCACTACCGGTCCGCGGCCCCACGCCTCCCGTCCGCGGCGCGACGGTCGGAGATCGAGGCGATCCTCATCGCGCATCTGCGAGCGTCATGAAGCGACTCTGCCGGCGCACCGTGTAACACCGCTGCGGCGTTGCGCGACTTGTCTGTTAACGCGTTGACACCTATTCGGGTGTTCGGCACGCGCCACGAACGGATGGGGTAGACCATGAAACGTCGCGTTTCAGCACGCAAGGTCGCGCATCGACGGAGGATCGCAGGCAGTCTGGTCGCCCCTGGTGCACTGGGACTGGCGGCACTGCTCGCGACACCATGGTCGAACCCAGGGTCACCCGCCACGACGGCGACAGCCTTGACCGCAGCGGCCTCGAATGCGTGCTACGACATGGTCAGCATCGCCGTGGCCGGCCGTGGCGACAGTCCGAGGCCGGGGACCCACCAGATGCTCGTGGCACCGGACGGCACTCCGCTTCCCGCGTCCTACTCCAGCAACTACACCAGTTCCTGGATCGATGAGGTGGTGAACGCGCCGCAGCAATCCGTCGGCGGAGGCTCGTACGCCGCGGTGTACATCGAGTACCCGGCGAACATGAACTCCTACGAGGACGCCGTAAACGCCGGCGTCGACAACACCGAAACCGTCATGCGTTCCATTCACGCGTCGTGCCCCGACACGAAGTTCTCGATCGTCGGCTACAGCGAAGGCGCCGACGTCGCGAGACGCGTTGCGATGGAAGTCGGGAACCAGGACGGCCAGGACGGCTCGTACGAAATTCTCGATCCCACTTCCGTTGTCGGCGTCGTCATCCTGGCGGATGCCGGCCGCAATCTCGGCGAAGGAGCATTTCCGGGCGCCGAGAACGAATTCCGTAATCCCGACGGCTTCGATCTCGCCTACCAGTCAGGTCAGACCGGCACACCCGGGCGAGGTGCTCTGCCCGGGACGTCCGGCAGTTTCGGGGCGTTGGACGGCAAGGTGGCATCGTTCTGCTCGGAAGGCGATCTGACCTGCTCCGCTCCCGAGAACATTGCGCTGCTGCAACTCGCGATCAACGTGGGACGCCAGTTGAATGTCGACGCGTTGCAGAAGGAGGGGCTGACCCCGGCGACGGGACAGGATCTCGCGGTGGTGATCGGGCAGATCGCTCTCGCCGCGTTCGCGGACATCCAGTCGCAGGACAATTGGATGCAGTCCGACGAGACGTTCCTCGACGTGTTGGTCAAGGTGTCGGATCCGGCCTACAAGCCCGCCGATCCCGTTGCGGCGCAGTCCGACACGCCGGCCGGTCCGATCTCGTCCAACCAGGCGGTCGACCTCGTCTACCTGCCCGCGAAGGTGCGGAACGAAATCATCGGGTTCATCGCGGACAACCAGAACACGATCCAGGTGGCGATGAGTGATCCGTACCAGCAGACGCTGGGGGAGGGGACCGGCCACCACTTCGACTACTGGCGTGACGCGAACGCCGGAAACGGGAAACCGCTGACGTCTGCCCAGTACGCAGCGGCCTGGCTGACGCACCTTGCGCAGGAAGCGGAGAAGGGCGAGGCGCGCACGGCTGCGCCGCAGCAGTCGACAGCGAAACTCGCGGCCGCCTCGACGAAGGACGCAGAAGCGGTGCAGGTCGCACCCACCACAACGTCCGCCGCGAAGAAGTCCGCGCCGGCCGGCAACACGGTGAGTGCAACCACGACGACCACCAGCTCACCGGCACCTACGACGGTCGCCTCCACGGCATCGCCGGAACCCACGACCGCCGTGGAGGTGGCCGCAGTAACCACGACGTCGCCGTCTGTGCCGCAGGCCGTCTCGGAATCGTCCGCAGTGGCGACCACGGCGGAACCCACGACGACCACCGCAGCGGAGTCGGTGACCACCACCACGCCGGTCGTCACCACGACGACTGCGCAACCGGCGGCGGGGTGAAAGCCGTCAATCTCGGCCGGCTTCCCGTGCCGCCCGTTCGACGCGGGACCTGTAGTTCTCCCACCATGTGCGCTCTGCTGTAGGCAGGTTGTCGTTGTCCGCCCTCAGCCCGGCGGTTCCGTCGACGAGTTCGCGGACGATGTCGGCGTGGCCCGCGTGCCGGTGAGTTTCGGCGATCCCGTGCACGAGAATCCAATGCAGTGTGACGTCGCGGCGGTCTTCGGGCCAGTGCGGTATCCGTCCGGGCGCGTCGAGCGGCAGCGTCCGGACGGTGGCGTCCGTGTACTCCCACGCCCGGCGGTACAGGCCGACGACATAGTCGCGTGACTCGTCAGCCATCGCCCACATGTCCACATTGTCTTCGGTGTCGTCGGTCACCCACGGTGGGAAGTCTGCGGATCGGCCGAAGGGCTCCCCGAAGTAGCCGATCTCGACGCCGGTCAGGTGTTTGACCAGCCCCAGCAGGTTCGTGCCGGTTGCGGTCAACGGTCGGCGGATGTCGTACTCGGACAATCCGTCCAGCTTCCACAGCAGCGCGTCGCGCGCGGCCTGGAGGTAGTCGTGGAGGTCTGCCTTCGGATCGGTCAATGCCCCTCCTGATCGGTCAGCGGCAGTGCCAGATGGTCAGTCGTTCTCGGCGACGGCGGAGTCCTCTGTCAACTCGGGCGCGTTCTCTCTCGTGGCCATGCCGCCGTCCTTGCCGTGATCGGCTGGGCCCGGGCGCCCGCCTTTCGGATCGTCCTTCTCGTCGTGCGTGCTCTCGGACACGATCACCCTCTCCTTCCGCTGCCCCCGCTTCGCCTACCCGGAAGCATTGAGACCAAAACACGAGGCTCACCGATGCCGCGACTGCAGGACTGCGGCGAAACCCCGGAGTCCGCAGAACACCACCAGCGCGGCAAAGCGGCGGCGACGAAGAGACCGGGCCTGCCCATCGTGTGATGGGCAGGCCCGGTTCTGGAATGTGGGCGTCTAACGTCGCCCGGTCACGAGTTTGACCAGGAACAGGAGTATTACCGCGCCGAGGAGGCAGGTGAAGAAGCTGAACCAGAGACCGCCGCCTTCGACGTCTGTGCCGAAGAGGCTGAGGATGAAGCCGCCGAGGAGTCCGCCGACGACTCCGACGACGATGTTGAGGATGATCCCCATCTGGGCGTCGGTCTTCATGATCTTGCTGCCGATCCACCCGGCGAGACCGCCGATGATGATCCAGCCCAGAATTCCCAGTCCTAGCACGTATCAGTCCTTTCAGGGGTGAGCGTCATCCGGCGGTCGCCGGTGCCACTCGGAGAGGAGACACCCGTTGCGGGCCGGTAGGGTTCCGGCCCGCAGCGTGTCACTGTTCGGCGCGCTGACGTGCTTCCTGCGCCTCGGCCTTGCCGCGAGCCTTCTCTGCTTCGGCTTCCTTCGCGGCTGCCTCGCGCTGAGCGGCGGCTTTGTCCTGCTGCGCCTTGCCCTCGCGGGTGAGGTCGTCCTGGCCCGACACCGCTCCCGCGGCTTCCTTCGCTTTGCCCTTGACGTCTTCGACGACGCCCTTGACGGCCTCTGCCGGTCCGCTGTTGTTCTCAGCCATGTTCGTCACCTTTCGGTAGTGGGATGGTCGGTCCGTACTCACCGCGCTTGCGAGGCGGCCTGCTTCTCGGAGTGCGCGCCGTTGGTGTAGAGGCTGCCGCCGGAGTTCTCGAGGTGGGCGCGCACGAACCACTGGAACTTCTCGAGTTCGCCGGTCTGGCCGATGAGGAGGTCCTCGGTGATCGGGTCGAGTTCGCCCGTTTCGGCGATCGCCTTGCGGTTGTCTTCGACGACGCCGTTGTACACGAGGTCGAGGGCACCGAGGTGCGCCTGCGCCGTGTCGCGGTGCACCGAGTAGTCGTCCCACGTGCGGTCGCGGGTGATGGCGGCCGGTGTGCCGTCGGGCGACTTCCCCAGGGCGGCGATGCGCTCGGCGACCGCGTCTGCGTAGCCGCGCACCAATTCCACCTGCGGGTCGATCATCTCGTGCACGCCGATGAAGTTCGGACCCACCACATTCCAGTGAATGTGCTTGAGCGTCAGATGAAGATCGTTGTACGCGCTGAGCCGCTTCTGCAGGATGCCGGCGACTTGCGCTCCCTGATCGTCGGAAAGACCTGGCACGGTGAACTTCGACATTCTCGGTCCTCTCTTTCGCTTACTGACTGYCTGCGGAACCCCGGGGTGGATGCCCCGTTCGGTCGCCTGCGTGTCGGGGCGGCGCCTGGCGAACTCACCGCGTACCCGTGACGGAAGGTCTCGAATCACGGGCCCTGACCTCGCCGGCGACTTCTGTTCGTGTCGCCACGCGTTCTCGACTCGATCGCTGAAGTTCCGACGCTTCGACCGTACTACAAAATCTATGTCTAGCAAATCAGATCTTCTGTGGCGTCCGACGTGGATGTGTTGTGTCCGCCAGATCTCGATTGTGCAAACGCTCGGCCGAACCGCCCCGTACTCGAAAGAGACCCACTATTTTCGGGTTGATTCGGCCAGGGGGTCGAAAGTGCGCATGCCGAGGAGGAGCAATGCTCAACGTGGCTCTGCTTGTGGTTCTACTCGTTGCGAGCCTGGGGGGCGGCGCCGCGCTCCGCGGCCTGGCCGATCGGAGGGCGGCACGATGAGCGCCGGCGACACACTGCCTGCCCGCCCGTCGACGGACCTGCAGACCGGCACGGTGCGATGGTTCAACGCCGAACAGGGTTTCGGGTTCCTCGCCCCGGCCGACGGATCCGACGACGTCTTCGTCCACGTCTCCGAAATCGCTGGAGACGGTCACCGCATCCTCGTGGACGGGCAGCGCGTCAGCTTCACCGTCTGCCGCACCGACACCGGCAACCAGGCACGCGACGTCCGGATCGCCTGAGACCCACCGAATCGGGTTCGTCGAACCACACGTCAGGACACATTCGGGACACGTTCGCACTTTCGTTCGCCGGCGGGTTGAGGGCCGCGGCAGCTGGGTACGCTGCCGAGAGTCGCAGAAACCGACGACACAGACGTGGAGTGCAGATGGCCGAGGTCGACGAGGTTAGACGAATGAAAACGAGATCCGGTGTGCCCGTGGAACTTCGTGTGGCGGCGGAGTTCGAACAATTGCCCGTGGTGCGCGCCGTGGCGGAAACGCTCGCCGTTCTGGGTG
>NZ_JBFUHV010000234.1:0-10961 GCF_056402215.1 Rhodococcus sp. P4_B6
AACGAGGACTTAACGAGGACTTCCTCTACGTCCTCGCGACGTTCGTCGTCGTTCCCCAGCGATGGATTGAGAACTACGGCTGGCGGCAACTTACGGGTGACGAACTACTCGCCTCGGTTCGCTACTACCAGGCACTCGGCCGCCACATGGGGATCAAGGACATTCCCGCCACGTACGCGGAGTTCGCGGCCCTCATGGACACCTACGAGGCCGCACACTTCGCGTTCGACCCCGGCGCGCGCCGGGTCGCCGACGCGACCATGAACCTGCTCGCGTCCTTCTACCCCGCCGTCGCCAAACCCATCATCGACATCTTCAGCCGGTCGCTGATGGACGAACCGCTCCTGGCGGCGTTCCGCTACCGAAATCCCGGGAACCTCGCACGGCGCCTCTCGGCGGCCGGACTGCGGTTACGTGCCCGCTTCGTCGCCGCTCTGCCCCCGCGCCGCACGCCGCAGTACGTCCACACGATGCCACGTATCCGCAGTTACCCCAACGGTTTCGACGTCAAAACCTTAGGAACATTCGCCCCCGGGTGTCCTGTTCCGCACCGTCACTCGCCCCAACCCGACACGACCACCAGTCCAAGCTGAACCACCCATCCTCTTCACTTCAGAGCCAGGAGACTCCATGGGACTCGACCGCCCACACCTGTTCATCAACGGTGAATTCGTCACCGGCACCGACACCCCTGTGGACGTCGTCAACCCGAGCACCGGCAAGGTCCTCGGAGCCGCCGCCACCGCCGGCGTCGCAGACATCGACGCAGCGGTCACCGCGGCCAACGACGCACTGACCGGTTGGTCCGCCACCCCGGCGCACGACCGCGCCGACATTCTCGACCGCTTCGCCGCCGCCCTCGCCGCACGGGGTGAGGACACCGCAACGCTGTGCAGCCAGGAGAACGGCATGCCGATCACCTTGTCGGCATCGGCCAACGGACTCGCCCCGGCGGCACTGCTCGGCCTCTACGCAGGCCTCGCCCGAGAACTCACCTGGGTCCAATCGCGCCCGAGCCTCACCGGAACAACCGAAATCCGTCGAGTGCCGGTCGGCGTCGTTGCGGCCATCTCCCCGTGGAACTACCCCCAAACGTTGGCGATGATGAAGATCGCGCCTGCGCTCGCGGCAGGGTGCACGGTCGTCTTCAAGGCCGCCCTCGAGACCGCCCTGGACGCTTTCGTCTTCGCGGATGCCGCATTGGAGGCAGGGCTGCCGTCGGGTGTGCTCAACATCGTCCCCGCCGGCCTCGAAGCCAGCCAACACCTGGTCGCGCACCCGGGCATCGACAAGGTCGCTTTCACCGGATCAACTCCGGCCGGTCGCGCTATCGGCGAGGTCTGCGGACGCCTGCTGCGACCGGTCACACTCGAACTCGGCGGCAAGTCTGCCGGCATCGTGCTCGACGACGTCGATCTCGACGTCCTCGCCCAAGGGCTCTATGCTGCCTCGTTCCCCAACAACGGCATGACCTGCTACGCGAGCACCCGACTGCTCGTGCCCGCGAACCGTTACACCGAGGTCGTGGACACCGTCACCTCCGTGGTGAAGTCCTTCACAGTCGGAGACCCACTCGATCACGACACCCTGATCGGCCCGATGGTCACCGCAAACCATCAAAAACGAGTCCTGAACTACATCGAGACTGGCAAGTCGAGCACCGCCCGACTGATCACGGGCGGTGACGCAGTCACCGACCTCGACGGCTACTTCGTCGCTCCGACCGTCTTCGCTGACGTCGACAACAGCGACACCATTGCCCGAGAGGAAATATTCGGCCCCGTCCTGTCAATCATCAAATACGACGACGACGCCCATGCCATCCAGATCGCCAACGACAGCAAGTTCGGTCTGGGTGGGACAGTATGGTCCACAGACCCCGACCGCGCCGACGCCATCGCCCACCAGGTCAAGACCGGTACCGTCGGAATCAACTCGTACACCCTCGATCTCGGATCCCCCTTCGGCGGCGTGAAGGCCAGCGGACACGGGCGCGAACTCGGCCCCGAAGGTATCGACCCCTACCTGACCTACCAATCCGTCTACAAGACCTCTGCAGTCACCGGTTGAGCAACACACGGACCGACACGGCCACCGAGGTAACGCCCCATTACTCGCGCTGCCGTGGCATCAATGCCTCACCGGGACCGCGGCCACCCCGTCGTCAGTCGGCACAGCGGCGAATACATCCTTCCGGATTTCCAGTCGAGGCAGCGGGCCGGTGATCAGCCGCACGGGCTTTTCGACTGAGGATTTCGACGCGCCCGCACTTCCTCCTCAACACGCCGAAAGGTGAAGCACGTGCACCAGATCGAATTCTCCGACCAGCCCGGCCGCGCCCGGCGATCGCACTGGATGAACCATGTCGAACGCCACGCCGCCACCCTCAGTGACCGCGCCGCGATCCGGTTCGACGGATCGACCACCACATGGACCGAGCTTCGGAACCGGGTGCGTGCCTTGGCAAGGGCCTTGTCCTCACGAGGCATCGGCTTCGGCGACCGAGTAGCGATCATCACCGGGAACCGTCCGGAGTTCATCGAAACAGTGCTCGCTGCAAACCTTCTCGGTGCCCTTGCCGTTCCGGTCAACTTTCGGCTGACCGGACCAGAAACCGCCTACCTACTCGCCGACTCCGGCGCAAAGATCGCCATCGGCGACGAGCTGGGCACCCCGATCCTCGTGGCCGCCCTGAAAGACCTTCCCGAAAGCCCTCGGCTCGTCACCATCACCCACCCCACCAACGGATTCGAGCTCTACAGCGACCTCATCGACGAGACGAACACCGCGGCGGCGGCTCCGCTACCAGACGTCCCCGAAGACTCCCCCGCCCTGATCATGTACACCTCCGGCACCACCGGACGCCCCAAGGGCGCCGTGCTGACCCACCTGAACCTGCAGGCCCAGGGCGTCACCGTCACACGGGCCTTCCAGTACATGGACGAAGACGAGGTCAACCTGATCGCCTCCCCACTGTTCCACATAGGCGCAATCGGCTCCGTCGTCCCGACCCTCTTCGTCGGCGGCACACTCGTCCTCCATCCCACCCGAGCATTCATCGCCGACGCGATTCTCGACCTGCTCGAAAACGAAGGCGTCACCAGCGTGTTCTTGGTCCCCACCCAGTGGCAGGCACTGTGCGCAGAACCCGGCATCGCCACCCGCAACCTCGAGCGGCTACGTGTCCTCGGTTGGGGCGCGGCGCCGGCGAGCGACACACTCCTGCGCCGGATGGCCGACACCTTCCCCGACGCGATGAACGTCGCGCTCTTCGGCCAAACCGAAATGTCCCCGGTGACGTGCGTGCTCCACGGCAAGGACGCGATCCGCAAACTCGGCTCCGTCGGCCGGCCCATCGCCGCGGTCACAGCCCGCGTGGTCAATCCGAACATGGAAGACGTCGAACCGGGTGAAGTCGGTGAGATCGTCTACCGTGGCCCTGGATTGATGCTCGGATACTGGAACAAGCCCGATGCGACGGCCGATGCCTTCCACGGCGGCTGGTTCCACTCCGGTGATCTCGTCCGCGTAGACGAGGACGGCTTCGTCTACGTCGTCGACCGCGCAAAAGACATGATCATCTCCGGTGGCGAGAACATTTACTGTTCCGAGGTGGAAAACGTACTCGCAGCCCACCCCGATATCGTCGAGGTCACACTCATCGGCCACCCCCACCCCGTGTGGGGCGAAACACCGGTCGCCTTCGTAGTCCCTCGGGGTCCGGCCGCCGCGCTCGACATCACTTCCGTTCGCGAATGGGCATCAGCATCCCTCGCGAAGTACAAACTCCCCACCCAACTCGAGGTGATCGACGCTCTCCCCCGCAACGCGTCCGGCAAAATCCTCAAGAACACCCTGCGCAAGCAGGGTCAGCACTCATGAACTGAACGGCATACATCGCCAGCTTCCGACCGGTCCTCGCGAGAGGACCGGCCGGGGACACGCGGTACTCGATATGGACAAACTGTGCTCAAACAAACTTCACCCCTCAGTGCCGATTTCCCGGCCGCACACCTTGAGCTCACCATTAGCTTCGGGCGAAGCGGGCGATGTCCACAGCGAACGCATCGAGCATTTCCGGGGTCAGGGTCGGACGCATCGCACTGATCACCCCCAATAGTCCTCCGTACCGGCGTGACAACGTCCCCCTGTTCGACACTGCACTCGAACGTCGTCTGCGCGACCATCCGTGCCGCGTGCGCCACATCCGCGGGAGTAAAGCCCGCCGACGCGGCCACCAACGCCGGAACAGCTCCCACAACGCATGCCGGGCCTGCTCATCCGGTGCCCCGATCGGCAACACGTAATCGAACCGACCACGCCGCAAAAATGCGTCATCGAGGTCACGCACCGAGTTCGTCGCGCACACCAGAAGCCGCCCAGCCCGCTCCCGGAAACCGACGATAGATTTCAGCAACTCGTCCACCACTCCTACCGAATCCGACCCTGGCCGGCGCCGGGCCGCGACACCTCCTCCACCTCGTCGATGAATACGACCACATGATCGAGTTTGGCCATCGACCCGAACATCTCCCCGATCCCCGCCGCCAAACCGCCCCCATTCGAGGCCAACCGTGACGGAAACAATTCGACGAACGGCCACCCCAACCGGCTCGCGATCGACCGCGCAAACGTGGTCTTCCCCTTCCCTGCGTGCCCGAACAGCACCACCGCCCGCGGCGGCACCACCCCATGCTCGGCGGTGAGTACCGACCGCGACAACGGCAGCACGATCCGCCGCTCGATCAAAGTCTTCTCCTTGGCCATCCGGGCGACCTGCCGCCACAGACCTGCCGGTGGGACCGCACCACCGAGCCGGGCCAGCACTTCCGCGATCCGCTGATACCGTCCCCACCTTCTCGTAATAGGTGATGCCTGCCCGCGCGGTGAAACCGGAATTGGCCAATGCCGCCGCACCTGTCTCCCCCTCGGGCAACAGTGCGCTCATCCGCCGCACCCCCCTTGCCAGCAACCGGTACTCCAGCTCGGCGATCAGAGCGCTCCCCAGTGAATCGTCCCGGGTTACACGCGCGAGCGATTCGAGTTCGGACCTGGTGTGCACGGTGCCCGTGGGGTTGTGCGGGTTGCAGAGTAGGACGACGCACCGACCGACCGCCGTCTGCACTCGTGCGATCGTGTCCCCGATGAGGTCGATGTCGAGACGGCCCGCCCGGGTGAGCGGCGCCACACCGATGTTCCGGTCTGCGTGCGAGACGTACGAGAAGAAGGGCGCGTAGACCGGGTGGTCACGATTACGGCATCACCAGGGTCGGTGCTGACGCGGAGCACCTCGATGATGCCGGTCATCGCCGCCGACTCGTCGAACGTTGCCAGACCCGTCCCATCGCCCACGTCGCTGCCGAGATGGGCATCTCCCGCGCCTGCGCCAGCAAATGGGTAACCCGCTTCCGCGAGTTCGGGGAACTGGGACTGCTGGATCGCCCGAGCGTGCCCCACCACCAACCAACCGACCGCCACCCCCACCTCGGTGGTGGCACGGATCGAGAAGCTGCGCCGCGACAAGAAATGGTCCGCCCGCCGCACCGCCCACGAACTGAGCAGTGATGGCACCACGATCGCCGTGCGCACCATCAGCCGACACCTGGCCCTCCTCGGATTGAACCGGCGCAAGTTCCTCGACCCCACCGGTGAGAGCAACCGTGAACCAAGGCGAATCGTCGCCCGCTGGCCGGGGCTTATGGTGCACGTGGACGCGGGTGAAGGTCGGGCGGATACCGGAAGGGCGGTGGCTGGCGTGCCCACGGCAAGCGCTCTGACCAGGCGAAGGCCGTCGAACGCGCCAAGGCTGCCGGAGCCCGCGCCGGCTACGTGTACCTGCACTCCGCCGTCGACGGGTTCTCCCGCCTTGCCTACACCGAGGCTTTGACCGATGAGAAAGCCTCCACGGCAATCGGATTCATGCATCGAGCCCGGGTGTTCTTCGCTGCACACTTCCGTCGGCCACATCAATCGGATCGTCACCGACAACGGCTCATGCTACCGCGCGAAAGACTTCGCCAATGTCCTGCACGGCGCGCGCCACCGGCGAATCAACCCATACACCCCACGGCACAATGGCAAGGTCGAGCGCTACAACTTCGATCCTGTCCGAGGAATTCCTCTACGCCCGAACCTGGACCAGCGAGCAGCAGCGCTCACGAGCTCTCGAAGTGTGGAACGTGCACTACGACTACCATCGACCTCACACTGACGCCTGAAACCGGCCACCCGCGAGCAAGTTCCACGCCGGTGTCACCAACGTTATGGCCTCATCCAGCTAGAGGACTCTTGTTATGCGCTCGCGGCAAGGGCCAGCCACCGTGCATTGGCTCGTGCGATGGCACAATTCGTAAGGATTTGTTGGATCGATGTCGCGCGGCGGGGTGCGATCAGACTGACGCACGCAATCGCAGCATGAAGGACATGCAACGGCATTTCGACTACTCCTAGGTCTGTGGCGAGATCCCAAGTCGGTACATCGACTACTCCGTGAATGCCGACGGCCCGCGTCCCGAGGCTGGCTACAGGTCAGAATGCTGCTCGCCAGCCTCTATGAAACCTTCAACAACAAGGGTTCTGAAGCACGCGAAACCCACATCAGTGTGATTCGGGTGTCAACGATCTGGAACTGAGGGTGTTCGCTTCGATCCCCTTCCGGGGACCTCTGGCGTTGATAAGCTGACCGGACCGAAAGGTCGTCCGTGGATAGTGGGTCAGAGGTTGGAATATAACTGGTCGGTCAAGTAGCAGCTTTCGAGCGATGACGTCGCCGACCAGGGCGGTGACGTCATCGCCTTCGACACTCAGTTCACGCACCCAGGCCAACAATTCGATCGACGGTGCTCCGCCGGAGTACCGCACCAACGTCGATCGAGGAATCGACCGGAGCCACTTCCCTCTACTGGTTCCGCGGTCAGGCGGGGTTGCGGCCGATGAAGAACTCTCGGAACGGATCCATACTCGGCTCCAGTCCGGCGTCGATCAAGCCCTTGCGCAGCGCGGCCATCTGGTGGTCATGGATGCGCTGGGTGGGTTGCCGCAGCGGGCCGCCGTTGTAGCCCTGCAACCACCCCTGAAACTTCCACGCCTGGCGGTTGAGGAACGATCCGCCGTGCATTCCGTTGAATAGTCCGGCTTTGACCTTGCGCGCAGGATGCAACTGCCAGTAGATCTCGGTGGCGTCATCGTATTTGCCGTCGCGCAGCAGCTGCATCACACGCGGAATCATGGGTCCGAAGTATTCGTGATCGCTGGTGGCCGAGAGCTGGATGGGAATGACTTGCGAGAGCGGGATCAGTTCGCCTTCGATGGGGATCGAGATGACGATCTCCTCACCGAAGAGGCGATGGCATTCGATCGCGCTCTGGATGCTCGGGAAGCCGCCTTCGGCTTTTACCACCGCGAGATTGGGGATCTCGTCGATCATGCGGCGAATGAGGCGGGTGGGGATATCGGACGGATGAATGCGGCCGCTGAAGCCCCAGATCACCATCGGGAACAGGATGATACCCAGGTTCGTCGCGTCGGCGACGGCCTTGGTGTAGTCGAAGATCTCCTGCTCGGACTCCGGGTAGAAGTTCGGCGGGTAGGACAGCAGCACTAGATCGGCGCCGGCCTCCTCTGCGCCCCGGACGGCTTCGATGTTCTGCTCCAGATCGTTCCAGCTCGCGTGGTGGACGATGTAGAAGTCATCGCCGGCCTCGTCCTTGGAAATCCGCAAGAAGTCCAGGTATTCCGGCAGGGTGATGCTGATTTCCGAGATACCGAGACTGCCAATGAAACCGTGTTCCTTGGCGAGGCGGATATCGTGGCGAATGCCTTTTTCGTTGATGCGGCGGAGGTCGTTCGTGAACGATGGAATTGTGCAGTTGACGGCGCCGACGAGCTTCTCGCGGGCCCATTCCCGGGCTTCGGAGCGTGTGTAAACAGCCATGACGGGCGTTCCTTCCGATTTTCGATCAATTGATTTCGATGTGTTGGCCGGTTGAACGGCTCCGGTCAGTTCGCGCCGCTGCCCGCCCACGCGAGGTACTTCATCTCCATGTACTCGTCGATGCCGTAGATCGACCCTTCCCGCCCCAGGCCGGACTGCTTGATGCCGCCGAAGGGCGCGGTTTCGTTGGAGATCAGGCCGGAGTTGATTCCGACCATGCCAGCTTCGAGGGCCGCCGCCACACGCCAGATTCTCTCGGCGTATCGACTGAAAACATAGGCGGCCAAGCCGAATTCGGTGTCGTTTGCCTGCCGGATCGCATCCGCCTCGTCGGTGAACGGGATCAGCGGGGTGATCGGGCCGAAGGTCTCTTCGCGGGTGACCTTCATACCGGCGGCGACATCGGCCAACACCGTCGGCTGGTAGAACTGCCCGCCCCGGTCATGTCGCGCACCACCGCACACCACACGTGCGCCGTGGGCGACGGCGTCGGCCACATGTTCTTCGACTTTGGTGACAGCAGACTGGTCGATCAGCGGGCCCAGCATGACGCCCGGCTCGAAACCGTCGCCGACCGGAAGGCCGGAGACCCGGTTGGCCAGCTCCGCGGTGAACCGCTCGTAGATGCCGGTTTGCACATATACCCGATTGGCGCTGATGCACGCCTGACCGGTGTTGCGGTACTTCGCGGCGAGCACACCCGATACGGCGACCTCGAGATCCGCGTCGTCGAAGACGAGTACCGGCGCGTTCCCTCCGAGTTCCATCGATGCCTTCTTTACCGTCGCCGCCGACTGCTGCAGCAGCAGCCGCCCGACCTCCGTCGACCCGGTGAAACTCACCTTCCCCACCAACGGGTTTCCGGTGAGTTCCGCGCCGACCTCCCCCGCCTTGCCGAGCACCACGCTGAACACACCCGCCGGCACCCCGGCACGAGTGGCCAGCTCCGCGAGAGCCAGGGCGGTGAGCGGTGTTTGCCCAGCAGGCTTGACGACCATCGTGCAACCCGCGGCCAGCGCAGGAGCAACCTTGCGAGTGATCATCGCTGCGGGAAAGTTCCACGGCGTGATCGCGGCGCACACCCCGATCGGCTCCTTGAGCACCAGGACGCGGTTCGCGGGATCGGGTGCCGGGAAGACATCGCCGCGCACACGTTTAGCCTCTTCGGCGAACCATTCGATGAACGATGCTGCATATGCGATTTCACCGCGCGCCTCGGTTACCGGCTTGCCCTCCTCGAGGACGATCAACCGCGCCAGATCCTCGGCGTGCTCGTTGACGAGGTCAAACCAGCGCCGGAGGATCTGGGCGCGTTGCTTGGCGGACCGGGCCCGCCAGCCGGGCAGGGCGCGGTGTGCTGCGTCGATGGCCGCGGYGACCTGCGGACGGCTCAGCGAGGGCAGGTCGGCCAGCTGTTCACCGGTCGACGGGTTGGCGATGGTGAAACGCCCGGATTCACCGTTTTCAATCCACTGTCCGTCGATATAGGCCGCAGTGCGGAACAGGGTGTGGTCCGCGAGCGTTCGGCTCCCGGTGGCAGCAGTGCTCATGGTGCGTCCTTTACTTGTGAACCGGTGGGATGCGGATGGGCAGTTCGGATCCGAGCCCGGACGTGCGGGCGGCGTCCGCGCACATAGCGGCGACGGCCAAGTCCTGAACGGCGGAGCCGACGGACTTGTACACGACGATCTGTTCGGTGGTCGTGCGCCCAGGGTGCCTTCCGGACACGAGGTCGGACAGCGCCGCGATCCGGTCGGTGACGTCGATGCCCGCCTGCGTCGCGGCGATGAGATCGCCACTGTCGTGCAGTACTTCTTCCAGGACGTCGGCGATGACGACGTCGGCGCGTGCGATCACATCCGGATCGACCTCGCGCTGCTCCCGCACGGTCGATCCGATCGAGACGACGGTCATTCCCGGTTCGAGCCACGCGCCCAGCAAGATCGGCGATTCGTTATAAGATCGCGCCGCGCAGATCACCACGGATGCGCCCGAAACCGCTGCCTGAGGTGACTCGGCGGCGATGATCGACGTGTCCAGATCGGCGAGTTCGTCGGCGAAGCGCGCCCGGCTCTCCGCTCGCGGGCTGTACACACGCACGGCTTCGAGCTTGCGCACCGCCGCGAGGGCGCGAACATGTTTCTTCGCCTCGAAACCCGAACCGATGACCGCAACCGTGACCGGTCCGGGTGCGGCCAGCAGGTCGACCGCCAGCGCCGATGTGGCCGCGGTGCGGTAGCCGGTGATCGAATTGCCGTCGAGCAGCGCCACCAGTTCCGCGGACTCCTGATCGAACAGGGAGATGAGGTACGAGAACTTGCGCACGCCGATCGCGCCGGCGATGGTCTTTACGCCCATCAACCCGCCGCTGCCCGGCGCGCCGCTCATCGACCGCAGGAACGAGGTGCCGCCGCGCGCAATGGTCCGGGCCGGGAATCGAGCATCGTCGGGAGCCGCCCGATAGGCGTCACGCAACGCGGCGATGGCCGGCGTCCAGTCGAAGGCCGATCGCACCGCGGCGTCGTCCAGCAGGAGTGTCAATCTTCTCCCCTTCCTTTCCAGAAGGTTGCGATACTATACGGATCGTATCGTATTGGGTTGTGGGTTTCTAGCCCCAGACTCACCACCGTCGGCTGACGACCGGAGAGCCCAGGGTCATCCACCCATCGAGGCGTAACTAGGAAGCACTGGGCTTCGGTGCCGACTTCCGGCGGGCGGAGGTGTCCGTGGTAGCGGACAGCCCTGCCGGGGATCGGACGGTGCGGGACTGGTCCTCCGCCCCGGTCAGATGCGTTCGATGATGGTGGCGTTGGCCATGCCCGCGCCCTCGCACATGGTCTGCAGGCCGTAGCGTCCGCCGGTGGCCTCGAGGTTGTTGACCAGGGTGCTCAGCAGGCGGGTGCCCGAAGAGCCGAGTGCGTGCCCGAGCGCGATGGCGCCGCCCCACGGGTTGAGCTTGGCCGGGTCGGCCCCGAATTCGTGCGCCCACGCCAGCGGCACCGGCGCGAACGCCTCGTTGACCTCGTAG
>NZ_JBFUHV010000235.1:0-10777 GCF_056402215.1 Rhodococcus sp. P4_B6
TGGGGCCGCACAGCCCCATCGACAACACGTCTTCGAGCCCGAGCAGCCGCCGGACGATGATGGCGCGGTTGGCCCACGGGCAGGCGCGGGCGGCCACGAGTCGGTAGCGGCCGGGCTCGACGGGATAGCCGTCGCGGCCGTCGGCCGTGATGCGGGTGGGGATGTAGTGCGTGTCGCGCGTGAACTCGGCGCCGGATTCGACGTACGCGCCTTCCGTGCCGTGCGGTTCTGACGTCCGGTCTGTCATGGTCGACTCGTTCCCCGTCTTTCGATGGCTCTCAGTGTCTTCCAGTTGTCGATGGGTGCGGTCACATAACTCGGATACTGGAGATCGGCAGCGATGGAGTCTCGCGGCGTTCGCGATGCACGGTCACAACCGCTGTACTGCTCGCGGCGGATCAGTAAAGGTCGCGAGGACGCGTGGGCGGACATCGGAATCCCTGAATGAGGTTGCTCAGTACGTTCCAGGTCGTCCCAGAGTTTCGGTTGACCTCCGGTGGGGATGGGCCCCTCAGAAGACCACCCCCAACCGGAGGAGTTCTTCACATCAGGTTCACCACACCCGATTACCGGCCTTGCGCCCAGCTAGAGCGGACGGAGTTCATCGTGTACCCCGTGCCCGATCTTGGTTGCGAAGGCATGGCTTGCGCCGACGATCCCGGTCACCACATCCAATTCGGCGGTGTCGCGGGGTCCGTAGACCAAGACCATGCCCTCCGACAGTCGAAGGCCGGCCAGCGGGTGGGCCACCGCCCACCCCTTCTGCAGGGCATCGATCGCAAGAGCGGGCGGCAGCACGATGTGCATGCTGCCGTCGAAGTGAGGATGAAGGTGGGCGAACTCCCCCACTGACGGAACGATGAACGCCTCCTGGCCGCCCCTGGCATCCTCAGGTCCAAGCTGCAGGGCCCGCGCACCTGGGACGGAGATCTCGCTGGGCGCGATGGTGACGCCGGGGAGTCGCCGGATCCGCTCGAAGAGCTTCTCTTGAAGTTCCGGCGGCGCGTTCTGCGTCTCCTGCTGCTGCGGTGTGGTGACGCTGACCTCCGGCGCCGGCCCAACGCGGTGCGGGAGTGTGCCGTCCGGCAGCGTCGGCCAGTACACCGCCGTGTCGGAAGTGCCGGAAGTGCCGCCGTCTTCGTCCGTCGGCCGCGTGACGAAGTTCAACCGTTCGGAGACCCACCACCCGAGGGCACGGATGGTGCGTTCGGTGAGCTCATGGCCGGTCGGTTCGCGTTCCGCCCACAGCGGGGAACCGCTGTATTTGACGAGGTATTCCCATGTCCACTCCTGCAATTCGGGAGGTATGACGGTGTCGTGGAGGCCGTGAACCAGGAAGATCGGGACTCCGGTCAAACGTCCCGCGGTGAGGGGCAGGCCGACATCGAACGGGAGAGTTCCGTAGAGCAGGCCGGCACCAGAGAACCGACTGGGGTCGGCCAGCAGCAAGCCACCGGCAAAGGCTGAGCCTCCACTGAATCCGACGAGAATGACGGGTTGTTTCGGTGTCGTGACGGAGTCCAACCAGGATCGAAACCAGGACATAGTCGCGGTGAGGCTCTCCTGGATCGGGCGGCCGATTCCTCGATTCGCGAACCAGGCAAACCCGCCTCCCTCCGACAATGGGGCGCGGACAGCCACGTACCGCGGACCCGGTGGGAGGAACGGCACCAGTGTGCCCATGGCGGCCTCGTCGCTGCCTCGCCCGTGTAGCAGCACCACGAGTGGGGCCGAGGGGTCCGTTGAGCCCCACTCGGCGACGACCGGCGCGGGGAATTGCTTGGCGGTCATATCCGTTCCTCTCGAGCGCTGGCCGAGTACCGCTGCGCGGTTGCCACCCCTGCCCAGCGTTGCACTTCCGCTTCGAGATCCAGCGGCTCGACGGGCGCGCTGAACTCGTACATTCCCCATTCTTCGCGTGGCAACATCCACATCACTTCGAACTCGTTGCCGTCGGGGTCGAAGCCGTAGATGCTTTTGGTGGCGCCGTGGCTCGACTCACCATGGTAGGCATTTGACCTCAGGAGTGCGTCGCGTGCCTCCGCCAGTTCGTCGATGGTGTTGACCTGCCAGGCGAGGTGGTAGAGGCCGGTGTGGCCCGAGGCGGGGCGCCGGGCGCCGACCCCGAGACCGAACAACCCGAGGTCGTGATGGTTGTCCGAATCCTTCGCTCGTAGGAAAGCCGCGTTGGCTCGAGGTTCGCGGGCAGCCACCGCCAATCCGAGAGTCGTGCCGTAGAAGCTGATGGCTCGCTCGAGGTCACTGACGAACAGCACGGCGTGATTCAGGCCGCGGACCGCGATCATTGGATTACAACCGGGGCGTTGGTGGTCCACGGAACCGATGACCACGCCGGATCGGTGAAGCCGTCCAGGTCGTATTGGCTCATACATTCGTCAACCATGGACCTGAACTGGTCGCTGAGGCCCCTGTGCTCGGCGGCGCTCCACGTCTCGATCCGGTTGGCCTCGTAACTACCGGCAAAGGTGCGTTCGTGGATCTCGGTTCGACCACCGAACTCGGTGCTGAACATGTCCCAGATGATTCGCATGAGCTTCACCCGCTCCTCGGCGGTGCCCTTCGAGGCCTTCCAGTACTGATCCAGGTAGCCGCGGATCACGGGATTCTTGAAATCTTCGGCGGTCGACGGTATTTGGATGAATGATCCAGCCAGGATGTTCAGGAAGATGGTACGAGCCTTGGTGAAGGTTTCTCCATATATCTGGCGCCATTGCATCCCGTATTCGGTGTTGGGAAGCAGGTAGCCGCCCGGACCGGGGTGGGCATCGGCGATCATGCCGGCGTTCAATCCCCAGATTCCGTGCCGCAATCCAATCAGCTCGCCCACCTGGGCCTGTACGCCGCGGAAACCGCTCATGCCCTGCATTTCGGTCGCCTTGAGCAGTAGCCCACAGATGAAGTCGAGTTTCACCGCCGTGCGTACTGCGGCGTGGAAGGTAAAGCGCTGAGCGAAGCCGCGCGAGAACAGGCCATTGACCGCCTCCGGGCTTCGATACGCTGTCACGTTCTCCCATGGAACAAAGACATCGTCGAACACAAGGCCGAGGTCGGATTCATCGAATCTGCTCGAGAGCGGGTAATCGAAGGGGGATCCCACCTTCTTGGCCAAGCTCTCATAGGATCCGCGTCCGATGAACTTCACGCCGGGCGCGTTCATGGGTAGGAAGAAGCCCAGTGCGAAGTCGGCTTCGTCGTCCGCGAGTCCACCCGCGGGGATGTACTGACTGACGTAGGTGACCTGGCTGAAGGCGGCACCAGTGGAAATCATGCGCGCGCCGCGAACCACGATGCCGTCCTCGCGTTCCTTGACGACGTGCATGTACACGTCGCGTTGTTCGGCCGGTCGCTTGGACCGGTCGCCCGCTGGGTTGAGCAAGCTCAGGTTCACGAACGCTACTTCGTCGGTGACCTTTTCATACCAGCGGCGCACGTTGCCTGCGTACTCACCGTAGAAATCGGCGTCTGCGGCCAAGGAGGCGACCAGGGCGGCCTTGTAATCCGGCCCACGAGAGAGGGCCCCAAAGTTCATGCGGGCCCACTCCGCGATTGCGTCTCGCGCCTGGTACAGGTCCTCCTTGGTTTCTGCCATCTTGTAGAACTTGTGGGTGCGTGTGTTGCGCTCGGTGACGTAGGTCAGGATGTCCCGTCGTTTTGGATCGTGGAGCGAGTCGTACATGCGGGCGTAGCTACGGGCACTGGTGGCGAATGCCGGGTGAGTGGTGACGTCGTTGATCTCTTCCCCGTCGAAGTAGATGACGCGGCCGTCCCGAAGCGATTCCAGGAACTCAGCGCCTGTGGGCGGCTCTTTGACGTCGGCCGGGGAAGCCACGCCGGTGTCGGCCTGTGGGTTTGTTGATGTGGTCATGAGATACCTCCATGGGTTGTGCCGGTGAAGCGGGGTAAGGGTCAGAGTGGGACGAATGTTCAGGCCATGCGGAACCAGTCCGATGTCCACCCCGACTCGGCCTTCTCGAGTCGGTTGAGATCCCGCAGGTCGTCCTCGGCCAGTACGAGTCGACCGAAGCGGCCGGCGTAGTAGAGCAAGGGCTTGCGTTCGTCGTAGGCGGCAGCGGCGCGGACGTCGGCGATGAAGATGGTGTGCGTGCCACCGGTCGTTCTGGCGGTGACCGTGCATTCGAAGTTAGCCAGGCAGCCGGTGATCACCGGCAGTCCCAGTGCGCTGGTGTACGTCTCGACTCCCGCGAACTTGTCGTCGGAGGGGCGAGAAAACAGTCGCGCCAAAGGTTCCTGGCTCTTGGAGAGCACGTTGACGACGAAGCTGTCGGCCGTGCTGATCGCTTCGTGAGTTGGAGCTTCCCGATTGACGCAGAGGACCAGCATCGGAGGATTCAGGGAGAGCGCGGTGACAGCGCTCGCGGTCATTCCGTGGTTGGTGCCGCCGTGGCTGGTGGTGATAACCGTTACTCCGCTGGCGAAACGACTGATGGTGCGTCGGAACAATGTGCTGTCGGCGGTCTTCATCTCGTTCTTCTCCCTCTGTTTGTCGTCGTCGACGATCTCCACCGTCAGCCGTTCATGCAGCGCCGAACCGAGCTGCGGCAATGAGGCCGTGAAACTCGGGTCGCCGCTACGCCTGATCAACTCGGAAACTGTCGTCCGCGTGGACCTTCCCGCGCATCGGGGGTGACCTGCGTCATGTGACTAAGATCCCAGGGCACTGTTAACCGACTCGAAACCGCGGCAGCGCCAGCCAGGCCGACCGGTTCGAAGAGAACACCTTCAGTTCGACATCATGGCCCGAGCACCTCAGGGGTTCACGCTGCGAAGCACTCTGCAGTGCGGTCGAGGTGACCGTCGAGATTGTCGTCGTCGCCCCGCCCAGGGAAGGTATTGGCGGGTTTACGGCACGGCTACTGCGCTCAGACGCCGTGCCGGCACTTGTGGCGATGTTGGATTCTGAGACGCCGGCCTCGATGGCCTTCACCGCTCGTGTAGGCATCGGTGGCACCCGATGCGAGACGTCGGATCGCTATAGACGATCCTTAGCGATGCAGCCTCGTCAACAAGTCCCGAGTAGCTGCCGATGGTGCCGCCCCAATCTCTGCGAGAGCGTGCTCGCACGACCGATAGACGGCCACGACTCGGGTCTCGTCCCCGGTTGCGTCGGCAAGCCTCATCGCCAAGCGGTAGGCGGCTTCGTGGAACGGATCTTCCCGCAGGACCTGCGCAATAAACTCCTCAGCCTCTACCAGCTCGTCTAAACCGACTGCAGTCTCAGCGGCCTCGAAGCGGAGGCTGGTGGCCCGGTCTCGGAGATGCGCGCGGTGCTCTTCGGCCCAGACCGACTTCACACCGGGTAGGTACGGGCCGCGGCCGACGAGCTCCAAGGCTCGTCGCATCGTGCCCAGCCGATCTCCACCGCGCAGTGCGGCGGCCTCGGCAACCAGTTCCTCGAACCGTAACGATTCGCTGGTGATGAGTGCCTCCGAGCCGAGCCGGACGCCACCGGCAACCACTTCAAGACGTGCGTCCGCAGGGAGAACCTGCCGTAGATGATGAATCGCCTGGCGCAGGTAGGACAGATTCGAGTCGCTTGTTCTGCCGTCGAACAGCGCACCGAGAAGTTCGTCTCGTGTCGCCTCGCTGGCCCGTCGATCGAGAAGGTAGGCGAGCAGTTCGTAGCTCTTCTTGATGCGCGGCTTGACATCGGCGCCGTTCACGCTGAGGGCAACTGCACCGAACTCGGTCAGCACGATCTTCGCTCCGACCGTGGCCGTCGTCCCACCGTGGCTCGATCCCCATGCCCGCCCAAGAACGTGCCAGTCCGAATCCCTGTCGGCTTCAGCGTCCAGTCGGCGTGAGAGAACCCCCGGATAATCTGTGAGTGCTTGCAGAATAGGGTGGTTCGTCCCCTGGCGATATGCGGCATCGAGCGCAACATCGGCGGCGCGGTCAGCCGCGTCAGGATTACCGAGGCGCCATTCGGCCTCGGCCAGGTAGACACCGGCGTGGGCCAGGGAGAACACACGGTCACTGCGAACGGCTGCGGCGACTACCTCGCGAAGATGCTTTGCCGCGGTGTCGGCGTCACCATCACGGAGCATGATCAGCGCGAGCGAGGTCAGTGCCTGTTCACGGACGAACAGATACTGTTTGGACTCCGGCAGGTCCAGGATGTGGAGGAGTGCAGTTTTCGCGGCCGCGAGGTCGCCTCCGACGCGTAGTTCCAGGTCCGCTTCCTCCAGATAGCTGAACATCTTGAGCATGATCGAGCCGCTGGCACGAATACGGGTCCGCCCCATCTGCAACGCACGCCGCGCCTCGTCGACCCGCCCCAACCGACACATGACTTTCACAGTCAGGATGGCCGAGAACCACACACCCTCACCCGCGCCCGCGGATGTCGCTTCGAACAGGCGGACGGCTTCCTCGGTGCGGCCCATATCGAGGAGGGCTCCGATACGCCAGGATTCGCCAACTCTGGCCGCCCACCCGGTCGTCCAATGCTCCATCGTCAGACCGAAATATCCCCGGTAGTAGTGCACTCGCATGACGAGTGCATCGAAGCTATCGCCACAGAGGGCGCGGGCGGGGGGGATACGTGGTGGACCGTCATCTACCAGCGTCAGACAGTATTGCATCGCGTCACGGGATGGGCCGGGTGCGGTGAAGTCGAGCATCGAACGGGCAAGTCCCAGTTCACCGACGTGCATATACGACCAAGACATGAGAGCGCCAGCGCGACTGGACGACCGAGCTAGACTTTCGCGTTCGCCGTCGTCCGCAAGGTCGTCAGCCAGCTCGACAGCCTCTCGATAGTTTTCGCCGGCAACGGCCAGCATCAACTCGGCGGGCGCGAGCCGTCGTCGACTGTCGCGCACTGGCGCCAACGCTGCCAACCATTGCTCGGCCAATTGCAAGTCGGCCCGCTCGGTGACGGCCTCGAGACAGTGCTCGGCGGCGACCAAGGCCTCAGGGAGTGCTCCGACTTCCAAGAACGCGGCGACAGCTTCCTCGTAATGGTCGTGCCGTGCCAACAACGCGGCATGACGGTGTCTTATCTCCCGGGCCTCGGCCGAGGGGCGGCGATCGAGAAGTTCGAGCAGATACTCCCGAAATCGGGGATGGCAACGCAACGTATGGCCGTCCCGGCTCCAGTTTGCCGGGAGGTGGCGTGCACGAAGCTGATGCAGTCGAGCCGCCGGGTTCGCCAGACCGAGCGCCTCCGCGAATGCCGCAGTCACCTGGTCAAGTACGGAGGTCGTGACCAGGAAGTCGACTTCTTCAGGCGTGAGCTGGGAGAGGATCTGTGTGGAGAGATAGCCGTGCAGGGGGTCGGCTTCGCCGCCCATGCCGGGAACATGCTCGGCCGACCGCCAGGCCTCGAAGAGAACGCCAGCCACCCATCCACCTGTCGCCTTCATGGCCTTGTCCGGGTCAGTATCCGGATTCCCGGCGGCGACGACTGCTTGGGCGGCCTCCTCCCGGGTGAATGCCAGATCGTCGTCGCCGATGCCGGCTACCATGCGGATGGTTCGGGAACCGAGGTCGATCGGTAGCTCGCTGCGGCCAACTAGCACCGTCCGGGCAGTCGGCGGGAGATAACTCAAGAACGAGCCGAGCACGACCAAGGTCGCCTCAGCGGTGGCCAGGCGCTCGGTGTCGTCGAGGACCAGGACGACCGGCGCGTCACCGAGTGCTTCGGCGAGGAGACCGGCCACATTTGAGTGAGGAAAGCCAGCGGCCATGGCCCCTGTCGCTACACCGGCTACAGCTGGTACCTGCCTGGCTAACGCCTCCTCCAGGTAGGTCAAGAACTGTCCGGTGGTCTCGTCGGTGCGTGATGCGCTCAGCCAGGCGACCGGGCGGGTGATCGTCTGGGCGGCTTGCAGCACCGCGGTCGTTTTTCCAGCCCCCGCGGTGGCGTGTATGTAGACGACCGGATAGTCCTCGATCAGTCGCGCAAGTAGCCCCTCGATCCGAGGTCGGGAAACCAGAGGAGTAGGGAGGGGAGGTGGTCGCACCCGCCCCTTGACGATCTTGCTGGGTTCCTGCATGACGCTTCGCTCTCTTGCCCGCCGGTTACACATAGTGTGCTCCAGCGACCGCTCATTCTGTATGGCTCGAACAGCGGTCCGACTTTCCGCGGGATGCCCCCCGACCGAGGCATCCCGCGGGCGTAGTGCCGATCTCCGATTTTGATGTGCGGAGGAAGGGACCGCATGGGAACCGCAGAGTGCGTGCGGCCACCTGCCAAGAGGCAGTCACACGCACTCCACTGGGCGAAGCTAGGCCTGCAGGCCCGCCTCGATCTCGAGATTGATGGTGATCTTGTCACCGACGACCGCGCCGCCGCCTTCGAGGGGCATGTCGATCGAGATTCCGAAGTCCTTGCGGTTGATTACGGTGGTGGCCTCGAAGCCAGCGACCGGTCCGTTGCCCATGCCGGGATTGACGCCATTGACCTCGAGTTCCAGCTCGATCTTCTTGGTGATGCCGTGCAGGGTGAAGTCACCCTCGAGAATGAAGCCGTCACCCTTCGAACGCACCGACGTCGAGGTGAAGGTGGCCTTCGGAAACTTCTCGACCTCGAAGAAGTCTGCGGACTTGATGTGCCCGTCGCGCTGCTCATTCTTGGTGTTGACAGAGTCAACCGCGATTTCAGACTGAACCGACGGAGTGCCGTCTTCGGCGATGGTGATCTGACCGGAGAAATCTTCGAAGGTGCCGCGAACCTTGCTCACCATCAGGTGGCGGACGGTGAAGCCGACGGTGGAGTGGACCGGGTCGATGACCCAGGTGCCCGTGGAAAGGCCGGGGGTTGCTAGTGCAGTGGTCATGTTCTCTCCTGGAGAAGTAGTTGTGTGAAGAAACGGCTCACGAGGTATCCGCCTGCAACTCTCAATGTGGGTTGCACGCTTCGGGATGCAGCCGCCGATATCGGTGCGGGAACGAGTTCGGTGTGGCGGGATATCGTGCGTTGGGATGCCCATCTCCGCACCGGTCAGACAGTTACCACCTCCCCTGTTCCATGAGCCGTCCAGGTCATGTGAGCGATGGTGTCGGGTCGGCGTTAACGAGGACGAAACTGAGACTGCCCACTTGGGGTGGACACCCCGACAATGGATCGTGCGAGTTTCGGGAAGGGATGCCGAGGTGGGACGTCAGTCGCCGCATTCGGAGGAGTTCCGGAGGGATGCTGTCGTGTGATACCGCGCAGCCGACGGTAAAACGCACCTCCGACGGGCGCCGTCACAGCGACAGCCCGAAACCAGTCAAACGCTCCCACAGGCCAGAGCGGCTCGCTACTGTCAGCGGGTGGCCGAGCGCGTGGGACTCGTCGTCTCGGGTGGCGGCGCCCGCGGCGCCTACGAGGCCGGCGCCATCACCTCGCTGCTGCCCCGACTCGGCCGTCCGCCGACGATTCTGGTCGGTACCAGCGCCGGTGCACTGACCGTGACCGGTCTCGCCGCCGATGCCSATCTGGGCCTCGACCAGGCCGCCGAACACGTGGTGTCGCGRTGGAGTTCGGTGGCGCTCGACGACGTGTTCGGAGTGGTCAGCAGCATCGCCGGCGGCGGCCTGCGGTATCTGGGGCAGCTCGCGGGGCTGCACGTGCGACTGTCGAGCCTGTTCGACACCACCCGGATGACCGAGACGATCACCAAGCTGGTGCCGTTCGAGCGGGTGCACGAAAACATCGAGCGGGGGATCGTCGAGGCGGTCGCCGTCGCCGCCACCTCGGTCGCGACCGGCGGCACCGTGGTCTTCGTCGAGAAGCACCCCKCGATTGAGCTGCCCCGGTAYGACGCGAACCGCAACATCAGCTACGTGGAGACCGAGCTGCGGCCCGAGCACGTGCTCGCGTCCGCGGCGGTGCCGGGGCTGTTCCGGCCSATCCACATCGGAACCCCGCCGGCGTGGGCCGGCTGGTACGTCGACGGCGGATTGCGGCTGAACATGCCGCTCAAGCCRGCCGTCCAGATGGGCGCCGACCGTCTGGGCATGGTCTCCACCCGGCCCCGCCACTGGCCGACCGGGTTGCCGTCGCAGCAACACACCGGCACCGGCGAACCGGACATTTTCAACGCCGCCGGGGTGATCCTGCGGGCCATGCTCGCCGATCGGATGGTCGAAGACCTRCACCGTCTCGAGTCCCGCAACGCACAGGCGCACGCCGACCCGGGCGGCGCGCCCTTCCGGCACATCGATGTCGAATTCGCCGGTCCGCCGCTCGAGCGGGCGGATGCGCTCGCGGTCCTGGCGGACGAGGTGTTCCGCCAACGGTATCGCGGGCTGCGGCGGCTGCGGCATCCGCAACTGAGCGTGCTGGCCCGGTTCATCGGCGGCGAGGCCACCGACCGCGGGGGCCTGCTCAGCTTCCTGTTCTTCGACCCGGCATTCACGGTGCCCGCGGCGGCGCTGGGTCGGGCCGACGGTCGGCTCCGACTTCACCGACCCCGAACCACCGGGCGCAACGCGTAGCGTGTGATCCGCGCCCGCCGCCGCGGGGAACCGACCGGATGCTCGAGTGGAGGCCGACCCTCCCGGTAGGTGGTCGGTGTTTTCCGGTCGGTATCCGGTGTCTATCGGATCGGACGTCGCGGTGGCCGAGCATGCCCGCAGGCACGGCTGGCCATCGACGTTTCGGCATTCCGGGACGGGTGCATCGACGGGCGCGTGGCTCGGACCGGTGAGGAACGCCAGGGCTGAAAGTGGTGGTAGCGGTTCGAGATCAGCTTCTCAGGAGTGCTGTGGTGCGGCGGGCAGGGTGACGACCTGGGCGGCGTAGGTC